>JAQTRE010000061.1 GCA_028711995.1 Dehalococcoidia bacterium
CCCCTCCAAAAATCGCTCGATTTGTTCGGCTGTCTGCAAACTTCTGTCATCCATGATCAGCCGCATGGTCCCGATCATAGACGAGTCGCTCAAAATCTTTAAGGCTCATCTTGTGTTGGACGAGACTCCAGATTGACTTATGAGGTGTCTGGTGCTATAATGCAGGCACGAAGCAAGGTTGGCGCCAACAAGATGAGGAGGTGGATGATGACGCTTCATAAATGGTACGGAGTATGGCAAGTTACTTCATAAGGCCCTGCCGGATAGGCAGGGCGAGTACAGCTGAGGTCGGCCCGCATATCCAGGTATAAGTGGCATGGCCAGCAGCGGAACAGGCCAGCCAAATCCGGGAATAAACCCGGGGAAAGGGCAGGCCCGGGAAAGAAAATAAAATAGAGAGGAGCTCCTGAAAAAGGGGCTCCTCTTTTTTAAGTTTAAGCTGCCAGCCGGAGCAATACCGTTCCGGAGTACACCCCAAAACGCTTGCCATATACCGCCCTCTATATTATATTCGTAGGTACAGGAAAGGAGTGATATGAAAAAAGAGATTCTGGACATACTGGCCTGCCCGATATGCAAGGGTCCACTTGAACTCACGGTGGATAAAGAGGACGAAAGGGAAGTGATCAATGGCTCTCTACACTGTGCGAAATGCTCTCAGCACTATACCGTCAAAGATTCGATCCCTAATCTGCTCCCTCCGGGCGCTGAAGAACTTGGGAGGCTCTGATTCATGCCTGATCCGGATTACCCAACCACAGGTTCCCTAGCAGGCTGCTGAAAAAGAGGTGAAGGATTCCTCCTTCCGGGGGTCTGGGGGTGTCCCCCAGATGCAAAAGTTCCCCCAACGATTGGGGGTCAGGGGGTTGAGTCAGACTTTTTCAGCACCCTGCTAGGGAATATAAGTGGCACAGGAATCCGGCGACTCCCAAACCTCAACACTGGTGATTGAAATCCGCTCAGCCTTCAATCGAGGAGAAAGTTCCTGATAGATCACCAGCGCGATATTCTCCGCCGAAGGGTTGACCTGATCAAAAGGCGCAATATCATTCAGGCAAACGTGGTCAAATCGATCCACGATCGATTGCAGATGTTTCTTCAGTTCCGAGAAATCGAAGACCATCCCCAATTCATTGAGTTCCAGTCCCTCTACAGTGACCACCACCAGAAAACGATGGCCGTGCATCTGCTCGCACTTGCCTCGATAGTTCCTTAGATGATGCGCGGCATCAAAGTGCTGCCTTACCGATATTCGATACATCTGGCCACCTCCTTACCTGCTGCAGCCCGGCTATCTCAGCAAGCAGCTTCTTGATGCTCTTTCCGTTCACCGGGTGAACCAACTCCGGGGCGATCTCCGCCAGCGGAACAAGAACAAAGGCTCGCTCTCCGATCCTGGGATGAGGGATAATCAAATTCTCCGTCTCGATAACCTGGTCATTGTAGAACAGGATATCGATATCGATGACTCGCGGTCCGCTGGGAAAGCTGGAAATTCGGCCAATCTGGTTCTCAATCTCTTTGGCTAAGGAAAGCAGCTCCAAGGGATCGTTGCCGGTAGTGCCGAAGCATACCATGTTGAGAAACGAGGGCTGGTCCGGATAATCCAGAGGCTCCGTCTCGTAGATCGATGACGTTTTCTGAACCGCCACACTTTGAGCTAGGAGTTGGAGCGCTTTGTCTAGATTGGACTCTCGATCACCCAGATTGGAGCCAAGGCTGAGATAAACTTCGTTCATATCCATCCATTCGCTTGTGCCCTATTCTAACACCGCCACCAGAATCGTGCCACCCAAGAAAAGCGATTGAAAACTCGGCGAATGCTCCGCTTTCAGGGTGTACCCCACCCCCATGAAAGGTGTCTGTGGAGGGCGGCCTGAGGCCGCCCTCCACAGACACTTCTTCCTCCTCCAAGATCGGGTTGCACAGATGACTATTTCAGGCGCCAAGCCTTGATTGCTCTGATGACCTCGGTTAGAATAGGGCTGAGGCAAAGAAATGTTTGAATCGTTATCAGATAAGTTGTCATCCATATTCAGCAAACTCGGCAGCAAAGGCAAGCTGAACGAGAAGGACGTTGACGAGGCTCTGAGGCAGGTCAGGCTGGCGCTTCTGGAAGCCGACGTGAACTTCAAGGTGGCCAAGGAATTCATTGCCAAGGTGCGCGAACGGGCAATCGGCAAGGCAGTTCTGGAGAGCCTCACGCCCGGCCAGCAAGTCATCAAGATCGTCAACGAGGAACTGATCGCTATGCTGGGCGGCGGGCAGAACAAGCTCGCCCACGCAAACGTGCCTCCAACGGTTATTCTGATGGTCGGACTCCAGGGAGCGGGAAAGACAACCACTACCGCCAAACTGGGACTCCACATCAGGAGAAGCGGACAGAAGCCTTTACTGGTGGCTGCCGATCCCTACCGTCCCGCTGCCATCACACAGCTGATTACTCTAGGGAAACAGCTCGATCTGCCGGTTTACAGCGACGAAAAGACAAAGTCCGTGAAGGACATCTGTAAACAGGCCATGAAGCGAGCTAAGGAAATCGATGCCTCTACTGTCATTCTGGATACCGCCGGTCGGCTTCACATCGATGCGGAGCTCATGCGCGAACTGGAACAGGTCAAAGACGCGCTCCATCCCACGGAAGTGCTCCTCATCGCCGATGCCATGACAGGACAGGAAGCCGTCAAAATCGCTGAGGAGTTCCACACCAAAGTTGGACTCACCGGCGTCATCCTCACCAAGATGGATGGCGATGCCCGCGGCGGAGCCGCCCTTTCCCTCCGATCCGTCACCGGCGTGCCCATCAAGTTCGTGGGTACCGGGGAAAAAGCCGATGCCCTGGAGCCATTCTACCCGGATCGCATGGCCTCCCGAATTCTGGGGATGGGCGATCTTCTGAGCTTCATCGAAAAAGCGGAGGCTACCCTCGACCAGAAAAAGGCGCTGGAACTGGAGAAGAAAATCCGCAAATCCCAGTTCGACCTGGAAGACTTTCTGGACCAATTGCAGCAAATCAAGAAAATGGGGTCCATCACTCAGCTGGTCGATATGATCCCCGGCATGTCCAAAATCACCAAGAAACTTCCCTCCAACACGGGTCTGGAAGAAAAGCAAATGAAGAAAATCGAGGCCATCGTTCTCTCCATGACCCCCAAAGAACGCCAGTCTCCCGATATCATCGATGGCAGCCGGAAACGCCGCATCGCCCAGGGCAGCGGCACCACTACCCAGGACATCAACCAGCTCCTGAACCAGTTCAAACAGATGCAGAAAATGATGAAGCAAATGAGCTCCGGAAAAATGAAAGGCCTGCGTTTTCCGGGGATGTGATTATCGTCATAAGCGGTCAGCTTTCAGTTATTAGTTATCAGTAGGGGCGACTCTTGTGGTCGCCCTTCTTCTCCCCTTTCAGAGGGTTGATGTTGGACTTATGGCAAGACCGTTTCAAGTCTGGGAAGACATCTACACCATCGGCGGACCCGATCTATCGGCACCCGATGATTGCTGCGTGTACCTCGTCAAAGGATCGGAGCCAGTGATGATCGATGCCGGGGCAGGCAGGAGTTTCGATAAGCTCCAACAAAACATCAAGCGCCTCGGCGTCGCCCCCGAAGAGTTAGCCTCCATCATTGTCACCCACGCACATATCGACCACATCGGTGCGCTTCAGGCATTTCAGAGCCAGTTCGGCACCAAGATCGTGGCCCATGAACTGGACACCCACGCCATCGAGACCGGAGAGGGAACCTTCGCCGAATTCTACGGCACAACCTATCTCCCCTGCAAGGTCAACTTGAAACTCAGCAAACCGGAGGGAAGCCTGACCTTCGGCGAGCACCAATTCAGAGTTGTCCATATCCCCGGTCACACTCCGGGCAGTATCGCCATATATCTGGATATGGCAGGCAAACGCGTTCTCTTCGGACAGGATATTCACGGGCCCTACAATCCCCAGTGGGGAGCCGACCCCTCCAGGGCGCGAACATCCCTGAAGCTTCTCAGCAATCTGAATGCCGATATCCTCTGCGAAGGGCACTTCGGCATCTACCGACCGGCCAGCGAGGTCAACAAGTATATCCAGAGTTACCTTCGGATGCTACCCAGTCACTGACCGTTTCCACTAATGATGCCCTTCAGGATGGGTGATCCCAACCAATAATCCCCCATTTCCCGATCTCTCCCGGCCTGCGCATTCCAGCTATGCAGTGCCAGTCCAGAAGTAACCTGTGGCAAAATCCAGCAAGAGCCTGTAGAATGTTACACAGTGCGGCTTTAGAGCACATGGCATCGGAGGTGAATAACTTGACCCAGAGCGGAACATTAATTTCTTCCCCCAAAATCGATTATCTGTTCCATCCTCGTTCCGTGGCTATCGTAGGGGCCTCATCCAGTCCACTCCGGCTGTCTAATCTCATGTTCCAGCAACCGCTGCTGGCCTCAGGATATTCCGGAGAGATTTATTTTATATCACTGACCGAGGATGAGATCATGGGGAGGGCTGCCTATCGCAGCATTCTGGATGCACCCGGTCCAGTGGACCACGTGATCGTCATCATACCCGCTTCGGCAACCCCTCAATTGATGAAGGACTGTGCCCAAAAGGGTGTCCGGCTGGTAACGTTTTATACCGCCGGATTCGGGGAAACAGCCAACCAGGAGGGACTAAGGTTACAACACGAAATCCTGACCATCGCCGCCAAGGCTGGTATCCGCATATTGGGGCCCAATTGCCTGGGCATCTACTGTCCCGAAACCGGGCTGAGTTTCGCCTCTGATTTTTCCAACATCAGCGGTTCCGCCGGCCTGTTTTGCCAGAGCGGAGGCAATACGTTGATACTGATCGATGAGTGTGAATCGAGAGGGGTTCACTTCAGCAAAGCCATCAGCTATGGAAACGCATCTGACCTCAACGAGTCGGATCTACTGGAATACCTGGCCGATGACCCCAATACCAGCGTCATTGGTGCCTATGTGGAAGGATTACGCGATGCGCCCCGGTTCTTCGATCTGTTGAAAAAAACGGCCCCCAACAAGCCGGTTATCGTGGCCAAGGGAGGAATGACAGAGGCCGGCGCCCAGATAGCGTCTTCGCATACCGCCTCACTTGCCGGAACTGCCGGTATGTGGGAGGTTCTGAGCAAGCAAACCGGTGTGATCCTCGCCTCCAGCATGGAAGAGATAGCCGACCTGCTCACCACTTTCACCTTCCTGCCCCCGATCCAAAATAACCGCGTCGGAATCATCGCCACCGGAGGCGGTATCAGTGTGTTTGCCGCCGACTCGTGCGTCAGAGCCGGCTTGCAGGTCCCCCAGTATTCCGAGGCATTGAAAAACGAGTTGAGACAATTCATGCCGATGGCCGGCAGCATATTCAGAAATCCCCTCGATGTCTACACCCCAGAGCTTTACTCCAGAGTGATTCAGGTAGTGGCTCAGTCCGATGAGATCGATTTCTTTCTCATCGACGTCGATCCCCGAATTGCACATCCCTATATTTCCCGAGATGCCTATGACCAACAGGCAGAGAGTATTATCGAAAGTCTGGGTCACTCCAGCAAACCGACGGCTGTCGTGATTAACCCTGACCCAAGACCGCAATTGGCCGGGGATCGCCACGAACTAAGCCAAAGATACACCCGCGCCGGATTGCCGGTCTATCCGTGCATTGACCGTGCCGCCAGGGCAATCGCCAAATTCATCGATTATCACCAACACTGGGGAGTCGACAATTCACAGATCAACGCAATCAACCAAAACCTTGCACCTCAAATCGGCGATATACTATAATTGAAAAGGCAAACGGGAGGAAAATCGTGGATTTTGAATTTAGCGAAGAACAAGAGTTGCTCCGAAAATTCGCTCGCGACTTCATGGTGAACAAGTGCACCAAAGCATATGTGAGACAGATGGAGCATGACGAGCAAGGATATTCCCCGGAGATATGGAAAGAGATGGCCGATATGGGCTGGATTGGACTGGTCTTTCCCGAGGAATATGATGGCGGAGACCTGAAATTCCTCGATCTGGCAGTGCTCCTGGAGGAAATGGGACGCGGCTGCCTGCCAGGACCTTACTTCTCCACGGTGGTCTTGGGAGGAATGACGATTCTGGATACGGGCACCCAAGAGCAAAAGAAGAAGCTTCTACCCCAGATTTCCCAGGGGAAACTCATTCTCACCCTGGCGTTGGTTGAGCCCAGCGAAACCCTGACCCCCGATGGAATCAGCACAACGGCATCGGCTCAAGGAAACGATTACGTGATCAATGGCACCAAGCTCTATGTATCCGATTTCAATGTGGCCGACTACGTAATCTGCGTTGCCAGAACCAAGGACGGCACTTCCAAAGAAGGCATCACCCTCTTTCTGGTAGACGCCAAGAGCCCCGGGATCAGCCATACCATGCTTCACTCAATCGCCTCCGACAAACAGGCCGAGGTGGTTTTCAACAACGTCAAGGTACCCCGCGAGAATATCCTGGGAGAACTGGATAAGGGCTGGGACCAAGTCGAAAAGATCATCTCTCGAGGCGCCGTGGGCAAGTGCGCCGACATGCTGGGCGGATGCCAACAAACCTTGGAAATGACGGTTCAGTATGCCAAGGATCGCATCCAGTTCGGTCGTCCCATCGGCAGTTTCCAGGCCATTCAACACCAGTGCGCCAATGTGGCAACCTTTGTGGAGGGTTCACAGAACATCACCTACCAGGCAGCATGGATGTTGAGCGAAGGGTTGCCCTGCCAAACGGAGGTCTCCCTGGCCAAAGCCTGGGTCACCGACACCACTCGAAAAGTAACCACCATAGCCCACCAGGTTCATGGCGCCATCGGCTTCACCAAAGACCACGATCTGCAATTGTACACCAGAAGAGCAGAGGTATCCGAACTGGCCTTTGGCGATGTCGCCTTCCACCGCGAGAAGGTGGCCGCAGGGATGGGTCTTTAGCCGGAGCGATAACAAAGCTTTATCGAACGAGCGGGGGAGCCTGAATCAGGCTCCCCTTTTCAATTAACATCAGTATCCCAGAGAGTGCAGAGAGTCGTCTCTGCCGGGGGTTTGGAGAGCCTGTCCTGAGCTTGCCGAAGGATGTCCCCCAAATTCAAACATTCCCCCAACGATTGGGGGCCAGGGGGTTGAGTTAAACTGTTTTAGCACTCCGCTATAGAGAGACCCTCCATCACTATGAGAACTGCCGATTTCGATTATGATCTACCTCCCGAGCGCATTGCTCAGAGCCCCATTGAGCCGCGAGATAACTCTCGATTGATGGTGCTTCATCGAGAGACCGGCCTGCTGGAGCACCGCCGCTTCTTCGAACTCGTCGACTACCTCAAGCCAGGCGACGTGCTGGTTCTGAATGAAAGCCGCGTGATTCCAGCGCGATTCACGGGCCATAAACAGAACGGCGGTGCGAGGATAGAAATCCTTCTCTTGAATCGCATGCAGCCCGGAGTTTGGGAAACCCTGGTGAATCCGGGAAGGCGTATCCGGGAGGGAGCCTTAATAGAAATCCACTCCCAAAACCATCAAAATCGGATACTGGCTGAAGTGCTATCCAAGACTGAGTTCGGGACCGCGTTGCTCCGATTCGACAGAGAAGACCTGCTGGAAAAACTGGGGGAGGTGCCGCTGCCGCCGTATATCCACACCCCTATTGAAGACCCCGAGCGCTACCAGACAGTCTATGCCAAAACCAAAGGCAGTGTAGCCGCGCCGACCGCCGGACTGCACTTCACCCCACCGCTGATAGACCGAATTAAAACCAAGGGCGTAGAGATCGTCTTTGTCACTCTTCACGTTGGACTGGGCTCATTCCGACCGGTCAAGGTAACTGATCCCAGAGAGCATTCACTGCACCAAGAGTATTTTGAGGTTGGCCCCGATGCTGCCCGAAGAGTGAATAGTGCCAAAAAAGAAGGAAGACGAATCATCGCCGTGGGCACCACCGCCGTGAGATCATTGGAGCGGGCCACTCAACCCGATGGTACGGTGCAACCCTTCACTGGCTGGAACGATCTCTACATTCTGCCGGGGTACCGATTCCAAACCATCGATGCCTTGATCACCAACTTCCACCTGCCTCGTTCAACTCTGCTGATGCTGGTGGCCGCTTTTTCCGGAACAGAACCGATACTGAGAGCTTATGGTGAAGCAGTTCGCCTCGATTATCGCTTTTTCAGCTTTGGCGACGCCATGCTGATCCTTTAAGAAAGCCACCCCCCCCCCCACACCCCCAAACCGCCGACAGGAAATCGTCCCCTGCACCCTCTAGAAGGACAACCGCAGGAGTCACTCTCAGAGTTCACGTCCCGCTGCTGCCACAAACGGCCGCAACTCTTTCATCAAGCGAGAGAACTGCTCGGGATAAAGGGATTGCTGTCCATCGGAAAGGGCTTCGCTGGGATTGACGTGAACCTCGATCAGAAGGCCATCGGCGCCACAGGCCACCGCGGCCTTGGCCATCGGCGACACATAATCTCGAACTCCGGTGCCGTGAGAGGGGTCCACAATCACCGGCAGGTGACTCTTGAGTTTGATATGGGGGATAGCATTCAAATCCAGCGTATTGCGGGTAGCGGTCTCGAAAGTGCGGATGCCGCGCTCACAGAGAATCACATTGGGATTCCCCTCAGCGACGATATACTCCGCAGCCAGAAGCAGGTCCTCTACAGAGGCCGCCATGCCGCGCTTTAAGATCACCGGCTTCTGCGATTGACCCAGCTTGGTCAGCAGGCGGAAATTCTGCATGTTTCGAGCACCAACCTGAAAAGCATCGGCATACCGATCCACCGTGGGCACATCGCCTGCCTCGACCACTTCAGTGACAATCGGAAGGCCGGTCTTCTCCGATACATCCTTCAGAATCCGCAGCCCCTTGACTCCCAGACCCTGAAAGCTGTAAGGACTCGATCTCGGCTTGAAAGCCCCGGCCCGCAAGCAATTCGCCCCGGCTTCCTTAACAGCCTGGGCAGTAGCGAACATTTGTTCACGTGTTTCTATGGCGCAGGGACCCGCAATCACCACAAACCGCTTTCCTCCCACGGGCACGCCGCCAATCTCGACCACCGTATTGGCCGGATGCATATCACGACTCACCAGTTTGTAAGGCGTCAGGATCGGGGTAATGCGCTCAACCAGCGGATGGCTCTCCAGATGCAGACTTGCCAGAACCCGTTCGTCACCGATAGCACCCAGCACAGTACGCTCAGTCCCCGGCATATAAAGCGGCTTCAGCCCCAGGCCATCAATCCGGGCGATAATCTCATCGGCATCCTGCTTGGTAGCCGTAGGTTTCAGAATAATAATCATTTTCGGCCTCCGTTATGGAAGGTCTGATCAACCCCCTGTCCCCCAATCTTGGGGGAACAAGATGGAATTTAGGGGACACCCCCAAACCCCCGGCAGGGAAGCGTCCCTGCACTCTCTGAAATCCCTCTCCCTCGCTCGACGCGAGAGGTCAGAGCCTGCTACTCCTCTGCATAACCCAAGCAAATATCTCTTATGTCAACCGGATCGCCTACTCCTGCGGTGAAGGCTGCTTGAGCCGCTTCCACACAAACCAGATAACGAACACAACGCCCGCTATCACGATGGGAATATCGAAGGGCCTCATCACCTCTCTGACGTCCTCCCAGTTTTGCCCCAATACATATCCGCCATAGGCCAGACCTGTGGACCACGGCAAGGCCCCGAGAAAAGAGTAGAGCATGAATCGCCCCATCGGCATACGAGCCACTCCGGCAGGGAAGCTGATGAAAGTGCGCACTGCCGGGAGCATACGGGAGAAGAACACAATCCGGTCACCGTGTTGGGTAAACCAGCGGTCTGCCAGCTCGATATCGTGCTGCGAAATCAACACGTATCTCCCGTAGCGGTTGAGGAAGGGACGCCCCCCCCAAGCCCCAGCCCAGTAAGCAATCACCGATCCGACAACATTACCAACAGCACCCAGAAAGCCAGCCAGGAAGATGTATTCAATCCCCAATCCCTTATCGGCCACCAGCATCCATCCGGCAAGCGGCATGATGATTTCGCTGGGCAAGGGAATGCACGCGCTCTCAATCGACATCAAGAGCACAATACCTGCCCAGCCTAAAGCCTGAGTGATCTGGCGGATAAACTCCAGTATCTGGTCTTCCACTCGCTTATGCCTTATAACCCAGAAGCAAAGCCATTCTTAGGCAGTGTAACAAAGCCAGAAGCAAACAGTCAACAGCCACATATGAACTATGCTATAATACCAGAGCGAGAAGAGTATGCTTTTAGTTCTGAATTCAGGTGCGAGTCTAACCGATTTTCTGTTGGCGCTACCTATCCTGATCCCTGTTTTGCTCCCCATGCTGGTTTTTCATGAGGTGAGTCATGGCTGGGTAGCCTATAGGCTGGGAGATAACACCGCAAAGCAGATGGGAAGATTATCCCTAAATCCGCTTCCTCATATTGATGCCGGAGGGGCCATTGCCTTTCTTCTGATCGGCATTGGGTGGGCAAAACCCGTTCCGGTCAATCCCTATCGGCTCCGAATGGATCCTCGCAAAGGAATGGCAATTGTGGCTGCAGCAGGTCCCATAACCAACCTGACTATGGCCGCCATCTTCGCTATTCCCTTCAGACTGGACTGGATATCGGCTGATAACCCGCTGGAATCCTCTTCACTTCTGACCATGTTCTTCGCGCTTATCGTGCTATTCAACCTGATCCTGGCCATTTTCAATTTACTCCCCGTACCGCCTTTCGACGGGTACAGGATAGTGGTAGGAATTCTGCCCCGGCAATGGGCCTCTCCCGTGGCAAACCTGGAAAAATATGCCCCTCTTATTATCGTAGGGTTTCTCATTCTCGTCTTTTATACCGGCCTGATATCAAGTGTGATAGATAGTGCCGTGAATTTCTTCTCCAACGCCTTCATGGGACAACAACTATCATGACGACCATCAAACGCATCGCAATCATCGGCTTGGGCCTGATCGGCGGATCCCTTGGCCTGGCATTAAAACAGGCAAAGGATAATGATCTGGAGATCATCGGATTTGCCAGGCGCCCGGAGACGGCCGCCGAGGCCCTCAAAAGAGGTGCTGTAGACAAAACCGAGCCAACCCTGTCAAAAGCAGTGGCCAGCGCGGATATCGTCATCGTGGCCACACCGATCCTGGTGCTGAGAGACATCTTTGGCGAGATCGCCCCTCATCTCCAGCCAGGCACCATCGTCAGCGATGTCGGCAGCACCAAAGTCCAGATCATGCAATGGGCAAAAGAACTCTTGCCATCAGAGGTCAGCTTCATTGGCGGCCATCCCATGGCCGGCAAGGAGACTACCGGAATCGAGGTGGCGGAAGCAGGTCTCTTCAAAGAATCGGTTTACTGCCTGACCCCGTCCCCTACTGCGAAAAAGGAATCCGTGCAGACAATGCAGGAATTGGTGATATCCATTGGGGCCAGGTTACTTTTCATTGAGGCAAAAGAGCATGACAAACTGGTAGCCGGGATCAGCCATCTTCCTCTGGTCATCTCATCGGCTTTGGTCTCGACGCTGGGACGCGACCCTTCGTGGGCGGATATGTCCAAACTCGCTGCCACCGGATACCGAGACACCAGTCGGTTAGCTTCCGGAAGCTCTGAACTGAACACCGGGATTTGCCTGACGAATCAAGAAGCATTGGCCAGATGGCTGGACCAGTATATTGAAGAGCTACAGGAATATCGCCGCCTGATTGCGGAAGGCAACCCGGACCTGGAAAAATCGTTCCGGAAGGCCCGGAACATCCGCCTGAGATGGCAGGAAAAAGAGGGGAATCGCTTCAAGTAACAGAGGAAGTGCCAGCAGTGAAGCAGAGAATTCAGAGAAGCCATCTCCTCAAAGGCGAGGTCACTCCGCCCGGTGATAAGTCCGTTTCCCATCGAGCGCTGATGCTTAACAGTATCGCCGCTGGCAAGGCACAGGTTTCCAATTTTCTGCCGTCAGCCGACTGTCTTTCCACCCTCGCCTGCCTGCAAGCCATCGGGGTGAAGATTCAGCATCAGGAGAGCAACGTCACTATTTGGGGTGCAGGCAAAGAGGGATTTACACCGCCTCAAGGGACCCTCGATGCCGGAAACAGCGGCACCACCATTCGCATTCTAACCGGACTGCTCGCGGCGCAGCCATTTGTATCCACCATCACCGGCGATGCATCGCTCCGCTCCCGTCCCATGGGTCGTGTCATTCAACCCTTGACCCTCATGGGAGCCGATATTCGGGGGCAGGAGAACAACACCAAAGCGCCTCTGACCATCATGGGCGGAAGGCTGCACGGCATTCGGTATAAACTGCCGATAGCCAGCGCACAGGTGAAATCGGCCATTCTTCTGGCCGCCCTCTTTGCTGATGGTAATACGACCATCGAAGAGCCTGCACCCTCCCGCGACCATACAGAGCGCATGCTTCGGGCCATGGGAGTGGATTTGAAGTGTGAGGGTCCTCTGATTTCCCTGTCACCTCCTTACCATCCCCTTTCGCCGATGGATATTCGAGTCCCCGGGGATATCAGTGCTGCCGCCTTCTGGTTGGTGGCCGGAGCCATCCATCCGCATTCACAGATACGGATTAAAGGCGCAGGCATCAATCCCACCCGAAGCGGCGTGATTGAAGTATTGCAGTCGATGGGGGCCAAGCTCAGGATAGAAAATGAGCATCTCGATGGAAACGAGCCGGTAGCCGATCTCACCATCGAGTCGAGCTCGCTGAAGGGCATCACCATCGAAGGAGCCATGATCCCACGAGTCATCGATGAGATCCCTGCGATTGCTGTAGCAGCCGCAGTAGCCAATGGCACCACAGTCATTCGAGATGCAGCAGAGCTGAGGGTAAAGGAATCCGACCGGATCAAGACAACCGTCTCCGAGCTATCCAGGCTGGGGGCGCAGATCGAGGAGCTTCAGGACGGCATGATCATTCACGGCGTACCCAGGCTGAAAGGGGCCATGTGCGCCAGCCACAGCGACCATCGATTGGCAATGGCGCTGGGAATAGCGGGACTCATCGCCGAAGGAGAGACCATCATCGCTGACGCAGAGGCAGTCAACATATCCTACCCCAACTTCTGGAAGGACTTGAGCCGAATCAGTGGTTAAGCATACAAATCCGCTGCTGGTCATCATATCCGGCCCATCGGGGGTGGGGAAGGACGCCATTCTCAACGTGATGAAAAAGTCGGGAAAGCCTTATTTCTTCGCCATAACGGCCACTACAAGACCAAAGCGCCCCGGCGAAACCGATGGGATCGACTACCTCTTTGTGACCAGAGAAAAGTTCGAGAAGATGATCGATAACGGAGAGCTTCTGGAGTGGGCCAATGTCTATGGCAATTTCTACGGTGTCCCCAAACAGCCTATCGAGAAGGCGCTTGGGGAAGGCAGGGATGCCATCGTCAAGGTAGATATTCAGGGGGCAGCCACCATCAAGCGCAATGCGCCGGGAGCCGTTTCCATCTTTATCGCTCCCCCCTCAATGGAGGACCTCCAGCGGCGGCTGTCCAACCGGAAGACAGAATCGAAAGAAAGTCTGGACCTGCGCCTCAACACAGCCCGGGAAGAAATGGCCCAACAATCCGCGTTCGACCATGTGGTGATCAGCTATAATAAACAGATCAACCGGGCAGTGGCAGAAATCGAAACGATCATTCAAGAAGGAAACCCACCAACTCCGGCTTGAACCGGCCGGACACACAAACGCAAAGGCACTCCGTCATGGCAAAGAAGAAATTTGATTTTAAACGGCTGACCCCCTTGCGCCTGGGCGATGAAGTTTTAAGAATTCGCCGGAAGTCTACCGCGCGATTAAGAATACGTCGGAAGATACGGCGGTTCCTCGTTAAACTCAGGCGCTTGAGGAGAAGGTTTGTCAGACAGCTGACCAACCCCTTGCTGATGGATCGGGAGGATTTGATCATCCAGCGGGAGAACCCTCAGTCAAGGTTTGTTCCCCCCTGTGTTCGCCGGATCCTTACCAAACTGATAAGGCGCTGATAAAGCAAAAGAAGGCAGAGATCGCTCTGTGGACCTCTGCCTTCTTTAGTTGACTTTCCTTGGTCTCTTTAAATCTACGGCTTGCCTTTCCGCACCCTTCTCTTCTCCGCGACCTTCAAACGCATCATCGAACGCTTTAATTCAGCTTCAGCCCGGGCGGCGTCGAAGTCCGGTTGGGACTTCCTGAGCGCAAGCCCTTCCTCAGCCCGCCTTTTGGCAGCTTCAGCACGGGCAATATCAATCTCCTCGGCACGCTCCGCAGCTTCGGCCAGGATGGTCACCTTATCGTTCATCAACTCCAGGAATCCACCGCTGACGAAAATTGACCTATCCTCCCCTCCCTTGCGAACGATCAATTCACCGGGCTGGAGTGTGGTCATGATCGGGGCATGCATCGGCAAAAGCGTCATCTCGCCCAGCGTGCCCGGCACCTGCACCATATCCACTTCATCGGAGTAGACCAATTTCTCAGCCGTGACGATCTCGAATTTTAGCTTGCCCATTTTATCCTCTACTTATCCGCGCATCTTGGCCGCTGCCGCCACCACATCATCAATAGTGCCCTGCATGTAGAACGCCTGCTCCGGCAGGTCATCATGCTTGCCTTCCAGTATCTCCTTGAAACTCCTCACGGTCTCAACGACCGGCACAAATTTACCCGGCCTGCCGGTAAATTGCTCGGCCACAAAGAACGGCTGCGAGAGGAATTTCTCGATCTTGCGTGCTCTGGAAACGATGAGCTTATCTTCCTCTGAGAGTTCCTCAAAACCGAGAATCGCGATGATATCCTGCAGTTCCTTATAGCGTTGCAGCACCCGCTGCACGCCACGGGCCACATTGTAGTGTTCCTGTCCCACGATCTGTGGGTCCAGAATTCGCGAACTAGAAGTCAGCGGATCCACAGCGGGATAGATACCTTTATCAGCGATAGATCGCTCGAGGGCAACAACCGCGTCCAGGTGTCCGAATGTGGTCACGATACCCGGATCAGTATAATCGTCAGCAGGAACATAAATGGCCTGGAATGACGTAATGGACCCTTTCTTGGTGGTGGTAATTCGCTCTTCCAGGTCACCCATCTCGGTGCCCAGAGTCGGCTGATATCCCACTGCCGAAGGCATTCGACCTAATAGTGCGGAAACCTCCATACCAGCCAAGATGTATCGGTAGATATTATCGATGAACATCAGCACGTCACGGCCTTCCACATCACGGAAATATTCCGCCATGGTCAACCCGGTGAGGGCGATTCTCAACCGACAGCCGGGCGGCTCGTTCATCTGCCCGAATACCAGAGCAGTCTTAGCGAGCACTCCTGATCCCTTCATTTCGTTCCAGAGGTCGTTCCCTTCACGAGACCTCTCGCCCACGCCGGCAAACACCGAGTAACCACCGTGCTCCTGGGCGATATTGCGGATAAGCTCCGTGATCACCACTGTCTTACCCACACCTGCACCACCATAAGCGCCGATCTTACCGCCTCGGGTGAACGGGGTAACCAGATCAAGAACCTTTACACCCGTCTCCAATTGCTTGGGCGTGGTTTCCTGCTCCTTCAGCTCCGGCGGCTTGCGATGGATGGGCCATTTGTCCCCTGCGACCGGCCCCAGATTATCGAGGGCGCGCCCCTGCACATCGAAGAGACGCCCCAGCGTGCCCGGCCCTACCGGAACCGCCAAGGGTTGTCCGGTATCGGCAACTGCCATTCCACGCTGCAACCCATCAGTTGGGCCCAAAGCCAAGCACCGAACCCAGTTGTTTCCAACATGCTGCTGGACTTCAAGCGTCAGCTGTTCGCCACTGTTGTTGAGGGTAACCGCATTGAACAGTCCGGGCAATGAATCTGCCGGGAATTCACAGTCAACAACTGTTCCCATCACTTGCACTACTCTTCCATTGGCCATCGTAGCCTCCTTGGTTCCAATCGCTCTGAAATAAATTACTTACTAACTGCTACAGCACCCGCTGTAATATCGAGCAACTCCGTGGTGATCTGCTCCTGGCGCGCCTTATTGTATTTGAGCGTCAGGCTATCAACCATTTCCTCCGCAGCATCGGTGGCATTGCGCATTGCAACCATCCGCGACGAATGCTCGCTGGCAATGGTCTCCAGCAACGCATGATAAATCTCCATCTCCACATATCGCGGCAAAAGACTCATTAAGACTTCCTTCGGGCTGGGTTCGTAGATATACTCTACGTTCTTGCTTTCAGGTATGCTGGCCGGCTCAATGGGCAGTAACTGCTCCATCACCGGCTGCTGTATCGCTGTGGAGCGGAATTTAGGGTATGCCAGAAAAACCTGATCCACGACACCATTGATATAATCATCGATCGCAATTCGCGCCACCGGAAGGGCCTCATCCAGATAGGGACGGTCGCTTATGGTGACGAACTCGGCTCGAATCTCCCTCCCTGCTCGCGACATAAAGTCCCTGCCCTTCTTGCCTACCGTGACAAGCTGCACCGGCAAACTCTGGCTCAATATGAAGTTGCCTACGAGCTTGTTCACATTGGCATTCAGCCCACCGCACAGGCCCTTATTGGACGTCATTTCAATGATGGCGATCTTCTTGACCGGCCGCGCCAATAATAACGGGTGAACCCAATCGCCGACCTTCGGTTGGGCAGCGAGGTCCCCCAGGACCTGCATCAGCTTCTCTTCATACGGCCGCGACTGAATCGCTCGGTCCTGAGCTTTCCGCATCTTCGATGCTGCCACCATCTCCATTGCTTTGGTGATCTTAGCAGTATTTTTGACGCTGGTGATGCGCTTCTTTATTTCGCGAATATTAGCCATTATCTTCTCTTAACGGTTAATCTAAAACGTCTTCTTGAATTCCTCGATCGCCTCTTTCAATGCACTCGCCGTCTTGTCCGAAATATTCTTCTCCGCTGCAACAACCTGCAAGACATCCTTCTTGCTCGACTTCATGAATTGGAGAAGCTGACTCTCAAAATCGGCGATCCTCTCAACTGCCACATCGTCCAGAAAACCCTTGGTCACCGCATACAGCACAACCACCTGATCTTCCATGGACATCGGCACGTATTGACCCTGCTTGATGATCTCAGTGGTCCGCCGGCCTCTCTCCAACTGATCTCTCGTTGCCTTGTCCAAATCGGCCGTGCCAAACTGGGCAAATGCCTGCAGCTCCCGGAATTGCGCCAAGTCCAAACGCATCGTGCCGGCCACTTGCTTCATTGCCTTGGTCTGAGCAGCTCCGCCCACGCGGGACACTGAAAGCCCCACGTTCATTGCAGGCCGAATACCGGCATTGAACAAGTCCGTCTCCAGGTAGATCTGACCATCGGTGATTGAAATTACGTTGGTGGGAATGTAGGCCGACATGTCCGCTGCCTGGGTCTCGATGATGGGAAGGGCCGTCAGCGAACCGCCGCCACTTCCAAGATCGTACTTGGCCGCTCTTTCGAGCAAGCGGCTATGCAGATAGAAAACGTCTCCCGGATAAGCCTCACGGCCGGCAGGCCGCTTGAGGAGCAATGACATCTGCCGGTAAGCCCAGGAGTGCTTGGTCAAGTCGTCATAGATGATCAGGGCGTCTTTGCCGTTATCCATGAACTCCTCGCCCATAGCGCACCCGGTGTATGGAGCAAGGTACTGCAACGGGGCGGCATCCGATGAATTGGCTGCCACCACGATGGTGTAAGGCATGGCACCATGTTTCTCGAGTATGCCGATCACCTGAGCCACCTTACTGGCCTTCTGACCGATGGCTACATAGATGCAGATGAGGTTTCCACCCTTTTGATTGATGATTGTATCCAACGCCAGCGCCGTCTTTCCGGTAGCGCGATCGCCGATGATCAACTCG
>JAQTRE010000062.1 GCA_028711995.1 Dehalococcoidia bacterium
CACGAGGTTTACTCTTCTACCGCCTGATGGAGCAGGCAATAGCTTGTGCCCCCGTGCCGCGTCAAATGATCGTAGGAGGCCATCCACAACATATGGTATATGGTTGAGTAAAGTGCATACCCACTTAGGTTAAATCGCACGCCACATGATTGTCAATAGGCTGTACGAACCCGAGAACAGCGGTATTAGCGGAATGACTGCTCGATATCGACCTGCAGTGTCAGCAAGCCTATCAACGAAGAGGCTAGAATTGAGCTCAACAGCCAATGTTCAGACCGTCGGCGGCTATGAAAAGAGGATACAGAAATGGAACGGGGGGAGATCAGGCCACGAGAACCCCGACTCGGATCGGCGATTTTCAGGGAAGGATCAGCAATGAGAACGTTCCTGCATGTTCAGTTGAGTGACGTACCGGAAATCCCTTCATACGAATCCCTTTCGGTGTTGAGCATTCCTAAGATGTCTTTCTCGGTGCCTATCGATAGGAATCCGGTCGGATAACCCTCGGTTCGGATATGTCCTATGCATATCACGGTTGGTCACCGCTGATTAAGGACCATGAGGATGCTTTGGGATGTTTGACAAAGATGCAAAAGACCGTACCGGTCAACCTTAAGTCTTTCCGGTACGGCCTTCATCTCTATGCCGCAAATCTTGGATTTACCGTGATTAGCCACTGCGGCCGGACTTGGGATAACACTGCCCGTCCGGGAAGCCGACGTTTCTCCCAGATGGCGCACCCGAACGCACGGCTTCCCAACAAGATTGCTGATGATCAGCTATTTCTTGACGTTATCCTGAACAAATTTGACAATGGCATCGAGATCGGATTCCGGAGGAAAGACCTCGGCAACGCCCATCGCCTTCATCATCGGTATATTCTCGGCGGGCACTGTGCCGCCGGCAATAATCAGCTTATCGTCGGCCTTATTGGCGCGAAGTATCTTTATCATATCCTCAATTTGCCCGTATCGCCCGCCTATATTGAGCCCGATCACATCCACATCTTCCTGGATGGCCGTATTGGCGATCTCATCGTATCTCATACGCCCGCCAAAGATCACTTCCATGCCAGCGTCGCGCAGGGCCGAGGATACCACCACCGGCCCTCTCCAGTGTGCATCCAGACTGGTTTTTGCCATCAACACCTTGATCGGTTTTTTTTGTGCAGTCAACTTCGTCCTCCTCTAATCCATCAACAGAATTGCCTTTTACCAGAAAGAAGCAATAGGTTCCTTAATCACAGGGTATATCTCCCGCCAAAGCCTGCCGATCTCTCCAGTGGTGACATAAGCCCTGCCGGCTGCGATGGAAGCGGGCATCACATTCTGCCCGGTCTCAACCGCCCGGCGCAGATCACTCAGCGCTTTCTCAACCGCTTTCTTATCCCTTCGCTGACGCAGTCTCTCAAGCCGGGCCATTTCCTTTTCCCAGACGCCTGAGCCGGTATCGAAGGCTTTGATCTTGAAGGGTTCGTAGTCCATAGTGAAACAGTTGACCCCGACGATCTTCTTCTCGCCCGTCTTGGCCTTCTTTTCCTCATTCAGCATGCCCATCGTGAATTCCCTGGGCAACCATCCCGATTCCAACGCCGCCAAGAATCCGCCCTGCTCATCGATCTTCTTCAGATAATCCCACACCTTCTCTTCCAGATCATTGCTGAGTCGCTCCAAATAGTACGATCCGCCCAGCGGGTCGGCCACATTCATGATCCCCAGCTCATGCTGGGCAATCTGCTGGGTTCGAATGGCCAGCAGGGCCGCTTCCTCGGAAGGAACGCTGACTGCTTCATCATAGCAGTCGGAATTCATCGACTGGACGCCGCCCAACGCTGCCGCCAGCACCTGATACGCCACCCGAACAACGTTGTTCATCGGCTGATGGAGGGTGAGGCTGGCGCCCGATGTCTGGACGTGAATCCTGAACATCATCGACTTCGGATTCTGGGCACCGTATCGATTCTTCATCAACTTGGCCCAGCAACGCCGCATGATCCTGAACTTGGCGATCTCTTCGAAGAAATCCCTATCGCAGGACATGTGTCCACCAGCAATGCTATAGGCAAAGTCATCGATCTTGAGTTTCCCCCGGCTCAACACCTCATCAATATAGGTGCAGGCGCAGGCCAGCATAACCGCGATCTCCTGATAGGCGGTGATGCCGCATTCCCGGATGTTGTATCCGGAGAACGATCCGGTGGTCACGTGCGGCGTGTTCTCCACGCAGTACTCGATGGTATCGCCGATAAGCTTCAGAGCGCTGGCCGGCGCAATAGAATCGGTAAAGGGACTGGCCAGATAACAGGTACACATATCCTGGAATCCGGTTCCCATGATTTTATTCAACGGAATGCCCTGCTTTTCTGCCAAGGCAAAGTAGCAACCGAAATAGAAGGGCTGGCCCTGCGATGGTGCCAGAGCACCGATATATGCCTTATCCAGTGGAATTCCCTCGAGAATGATCTCCCAATCCTCCAGTGAAAGAATGGGTGCGCCCACCAAACCGACATCGCAGGTGCGTGCGGCGATGGGTTGATCATCCAGATCGTACATAGAAGAGGTAGCGAAATCTCCGGTCATCGTGATAGCCAGATCGCCGTGGCTAATGGCATATCGAACCCGATCACGCTGGTCCTCCACCGAGCCATAAGCTGTGAGCTGTCGGATACGCCAGGGCTGGGAGCGATACATCCCGGGATAACCGCCCCGCAGGAACGGGAACGTGCCTGGAACACCAAAATCTCGATCAGCATTCAGATCGGCGACATCTCCCTGAGTATAGATTCCCTTGACAGGCAGACCAGATCCAGTGACGAATTGCTTCTCCGTCTTCTTCTTCTCCATTTGATTTCACCTCGCTTTTCTGGGCCTCGTTCGGCCATAGATTTCTACTAAAGCTGTCCCCCCCGCCGCCACTTCTCTTAACTTCCAATTCTCCCGCTATATTCTACCAGAAGTTATCAGAAGAGGCCACCGGGACAGCATCCCGATGGCCTCTCTTCTCCATGCCTTCACAGCACTTTCAGCACCTAATTCGGTCCGCGCTACACCCCACCCCGTGGGGCCTCTGTTCCCCAGATAACAGTACCTTTGTTATGAGCCCTCAGCTAACCCTTGCTGCTCTTGCGAGTTCTAACGGTCTCCATGAATGAGTCTATTTGCATGCGCCACTGGGCTTCCGAATAGTCCCTCAGGTCAACGATATCGCTGATGAGCAAAAGCGAGGGTAGTTTAATATGTTCCCTCACCAGATTACTCAGATGAATCTGACCTACCGTCATGGCCCTGCAAGACCGGGTGGCATGCATTACCATCCCATCGATATCATACTCTTTCACCATCCTCAGCAACCTCTCCACAGTGGGATTGCCACTGCCCGTACGGGCCTTATCGTAGTTCAGAGTAAGCATGAGCAGCGTTCTCCATGCCAGGTGCTCAAGCGGATTCTCCAACCCAACCGGTATCTCAATTGGCTCCCACTGGAAATAGGCGTTCTCTATGGCAAACACCGCTCCCATATCCTGAAGCTGATTGAACATCCACATGGTGTGCCACGGCGGCAGCCCGCCACCCCAAAGCAACCGATACTTTTCGCCCGGCAGAACCCCGATGCCTTTATCCACTCTATCTTTTATCTCGGCATACAGTTCCTGGTAAAAATCCAGGGTCTCCTGGTGACCAAGCCTGAATACGCCTGGAATGAAGATGGCAAAATGATCCTCAGAAGCCATCGGTGCGGGTTTAGCACGGCGCAGCCGATCTATCTCCCACCAAGTTTCGTAGGTCTTATCGGAAAGGGCCAGATGATGGCTCAACTTATCGTAGTCAAACTTCCTGCCGGTTTGCTTCTCCAGAAAGCCAATTAACCCCTGAAGCTGTTCCACCTGGTACTTAACGTAATAAGGAGCTACCTCCTTGAGGTCCGCAGTACTTGGCGGTATCAGTACATCATGACAGTATGTCGGGGTGTCCATATAATGCCCTAAGGCCTGATACCATTTGAACCTGGGATCGCACGTACAACTGCTGCCCAGTAGCATGTCAGGTACAGGCATGCCGCCATCAGGTGCATTTTCCGGCATTGCCCCCCCCAGCTCACGCCGCATGGCATCGAAACCGATGCCGGTTCGTGCGTAGCCGCATATGACGTTCGAGTAGCCCTCATTCTCAGCCTTAACCAAGAATCTCCCGGCGTCTTGCTTGGTGGCACAAAGTCCTGCGTAATTCTCCGTCCAAACGACAGGCACGTCCATGGCAATCAGTATCTCATCATACATTGAGCCCATCATGCCGTAAGCCACTGGCTTACCCGCCGCCTTGGCCTCCTGAGCCTCGGTATACATTGTCTTGACGACTTTTCGCACTTTGCGAGCAGTCTGTGTCGATTTTACCGCGCTGGTCTTATCCCGTGGCGCCTCCCCCTCGGCCATGTTGAAACCTCCTACCTAATTGTCTCCAGGAACGCTTGCACCCTGGTACTGAGTTGCCCGATGGTTGTCGCACTATAGTCATCCTCAATGTGCAGCACAGGCAACCCCAGCCCCTTGAGATACTCGATGACATCGGGGGCATCCAGTTCATGGGTATCGCAGAACCTGATGATATACAAAATGACTCCGTTAACGTTAAACTCACGAGCAAAATCACCCAAATAGGCAAACCTGCTCTTGATGTCCTCCTCGTGAGTGGTTCCAGTTGCTTTATCCCTGTAGGTGCGAGGACATCGCAGTTCCATATACCGTTTTGCCAGCCCATCCAGCGGGTCGGCGGTGACAGGCACATCCTCCCAGAAAAACCGCGTGCCGATGCACAGGTCATCCGCGACCACATTTGCCCCGCTACCCTCCACCAAATTCATGAAGGCGGCATCGTCTATCTCACACCCATAGATCATCAGACGGGCCCCGGCTTTACCCGGACCCTTCGCGCCTGCCTTGACCTCTTTGATGACATCCTTGATGAGATCATTGGCTTCTTCCGGTGGAAGGCTCATTGCCACAATTAGGGTCTTGAGAACCTCCGCCCCGGAAATGAGAGGCGGATCCACTTTTCTTAACTGGTACAGATCTCTAAGCAGCTTCCTCTGTGTGTTGTGAAGCTCAATCTCGCGTTTAAGCCGCTCAGCCGTCAGCTTCTTACCTGTCAACTCCTCAAGGCTCTTCTGGAAGGTGATCAGTTCGTTCTTGAAGAACCCATAGGAAGAAGGCTGAAGCATATGGGGCACGTCAATGAAATGGGAATAGAACGGTTTATTATAGTGGTCCCAAATCCCATATATCCTTTGCACCGTATCGCAGGTATGGGGCACCAACAACCCATCGAGGAAATCATACCGCCCCTTTAACGACAGATCGAAAGCGCTACGAACGAAGGGACACATGATGGTTTCCAGATAAGCGTTAGCTTTGGTGATAGGCTCATCAACAGCGCCGGTGATGCGATATGGCACTATATCCAACGCCGTCATGATCTCAAGAGGATTATAGGCACAAAAATAGCCAATTACCTTTCTGCCCTGCCCTCTCAGGTTCACAGCCCTTTCGGATCTGTTGCTGTAAAGTTTCTCTAGTCGGGATAGTCTCTCAGTACTCATTGCTTGTCCTTCAATTAAGATTCTACACCCTGTTCCCTCGGCCTCCGAATTGTTTTCCCGCCTTCTCTACAGACGATACCTTGACGCGGGGACTGCCTGAAGAAACGTGCTCAACGGCTTTCCCGCCATCTATAATGACGAAAAAGCCGTATCCAATCCGTTCATGCACAGACGTTAGATGATCTGGGCATCCTTCATCTTGGAAACTGTGTCCCAGCTATACCCAAGCATCTCCGTCAGTATCTCCTCGGTATGCTGCCCGAACTCGGGAGCCTCCCTCTGAGGTCCGATATCGCATTTGCTGAATTTCATGGGCGGTCCGACCACTTTGATCGGCCCCCACACCGGATGCTCCATGCTGGTGACATACTTGTTGGCAATTGACTGGGGATCCTTGGCCACATCAGCGATCGTGGCGACGCACTCAACGATAATTTCCTTATCCTGCGCCAGAAGTTTGATCCACTCCTCTCTGTCCTTGGAAGCAAAAGCCTTATCCAACTCAACGATCAAAGCGGCGCAGTTCTTCCCTCTCTCCATCATGTTGGAGAAACGCGGATCCTTCTCCAGATCGCTCAATCCCAGTATTTTGCAGAAGGACGGCCAGACCTTGTCAGGCTGCAATTGCGCCAGTGCCAGGAACTTGCCGTCCTTGCACTTGTAGTGGTTATAAAGCGGATTGCCGGCCTTGGCGCGAGTGATGCGCGGCATATTACCGCCCAGAAGAAGCTGCATGGAAACGTTCAATCCTTGAAGCCATATCAGACTACCCAGCAACGACGTATCGACTTGCTGGCCCTCTCCGGTTCTCTCTCTGGCAAGCAGAGCGGTAACGATGGCATAAGCAGTGACGGTCGCGCCCATCTGATCTCCGATTCCACCTTGAATCAGCAGCGGCGGCATATCGGGTTCGCCCGCCATGCTCATGAGGCCTGACCTGGCCAGTCCGGTGTAGTCAAAAGCGGGCTTCTCGGCATCAGGACCCTCAGGCCCCCAACCGGAAGCTGAAACATAAATCAGTTTTGGGTTGTACTTTGAGAGGGTGGCGTAATCCAGTCCCAGTCGAGCGGCTACTCCCTGCCGGAAATTCTGCACGAAGACATCGGACTTCTCCACCAGCTTGTAGATAATCTCCTTGCCCTCTTTCTTGCGGAGGTCCACCACCAGGCTTCTTTTGTTCCGATTGTTGTTCTCAAAATAGAAGTTGCGGCCAGCCACACCAGCGGATGCTCCTGCCAGTTTCATCATGCCGCGCGCCGGATCCCCCCCGGTTCTCTCTTCAATCTTGATTACTTCAGCCCCCAGATCCCCCAACATGACCGTTGCCACCGGTCCCTGTTGCCAGATCGTCCAGTCCAGAACCCTGTATCCTTCCAGTGGTTTCTTCATTATTTCCCTCCCTTTGCTGCCTTCAATCCCTCTCTGAAGGCCTTAATATTGATATCGATCACCTTTGTCAAACCCTTCTCGGTGAATCTTTCCTTCAGTTTAACCTCGATAACATCGGCAGGCATTACACCGGTGGCCTGAACATAAGCACCAAGCAGAACCTGGCTGATCGTCCTAATATCGCCCAGTTCCCCGGCAATCTTCAGAGCTGGGACGTTGAGTGTCTTGATATCCTTTCTGGTTGTTGGATTCTGGCCATTTTCCAAAGTGCTGCTCTCGAGGATCAGTAAGCCTCCGGGCTTAATCCGGTTTTCGAAGGCCTGAAGCTGGGTGATATCAAAGATCACCAGCACATTGCTCTGTGTCAGAACCGGAGAGCCTATCGGCGATTCCGAAAGAACCACGGTGCACTCGCTGGTTCCTCCCCTCATCTCAGTGCCATAAGACGGGAAATACAGCACATGGGGAAAATCCTTGAGCGCCACCTGGGTCAACATTTGCCCTGCTGTTAGTACACCCCTGCCGCCAGTTCCGGCGAAAATGGCCTCATATCTCTTGGCCATAATACTCACTCCTCTAAATGTTATTTCTTCCGGCTGATGTTCTTAATTTCGCCTAAAGGATAGGTTTTGGTCAGCACCTCATCAATCCACTTAAGCGATTCAGCCGGCGTCTTCTTCCAGTCCGTGGGACACGCAACCAGAATTTCGAGAAAACTGAGGCCTTCGCCATCCAGCTGTTTCTGGAAGGCCGTCTTCAGCATCTTCTTAACCTTCTGATAGTTGGCCGGAGAGCTCACCGACCCCCTGGCGCTATAAGCAACGCCCTCAATCGTGGCCAGCAACTCTGCGGTGCGCTGCGGATAACCGTGAAGCTCCGGATCACGCCCCATGGGAGTAGTGGTAGTCTTCTGGCCGATTAGAGTTGTCGGTGCCATCTGGCCACCGGTTGTGCCGTAATTGGCGTTGTTCCCCATGATCACCGTGATCTTCTCGCCTCGAGCGGCAGCGTTAATTAGAGCGCCCGCGCCAATGGCCATGGCATCGCCATCGCCCTGATAAGTGAATACAAAGGGTTTGCCGTTCAGTCCGCGCTTGACGCCTGTGGCCAGAGCGGGACCTGTTCCATGAGTACAGGACATCTGATCCAACCTCAATGTAAAGGTGACATAACCCGTGCAACCCATTCCACCCACGTGGATAGCCTTTTCACCAAGGTCCATCTCCTCGAGGACTTCAGCTATCATGTGTCTTACTATGCCGTGGCCGCAACCAGGACACAAGAGGCCGGGATAAGCCACCCCATATTTAGGCACGCCGTAGACTTTCTCTTTAATCATATCAGCTTCTTCACCTCTTCAAGTACTCTGGTGGGCATTAACATTCCCGCGCCTGAGGGCAAATGCCGGGCCGTTATCCCCAGGTGATGCACGGGGGCTCTTCCCTCAACGGCCAGCCTTACATCGTCTATCATCTGGCCCAGATTATCTTCCACGACCAGGAATTTGACTCCCTTCTGTGACGCCTTCTTACGGATTGCCTCGGTTGGGAACGGCCATACGGTCTGAGGTCTCAACATACCCACCTTAAGACCCTCACTTCGTGCCTGCTCCACAACATCCATGCACACCCGCGAGGGATATCCAAACGCTACCAGAACCAATTCGGCATCGTCAACCTTTAAGGCTTCAAATTTGACCTCGGATTGCATCCGATTCCACTTCTCCTGGAACGCAGCCAATCCGGTGACATAAGGATTGATCACCCATCCGGGGGTAATGTGATTAGGCCTCTGTCGGGTGCCTAACATCCCAGTGGTAGCCCATGTCTTCGGCGGCACGGGCCCGAAATCCAGAGTCTGTATGTTCAAGGGCTCGGCCATCTGGCCGATAATGGCGTCGGCGAGCACGATCGCCAAGACCCGATACTTCTCCGAAAGATAGAATGCCCATTGGACGTAGTCACAGATCTCCTGAATTGAATTTGGCACGAGCACAAAGCTCTTATATCCTCCGTGTCCGCCCCGGGTAACAGAGAGATAATCCGTCTGAGCATGCTGCGTAGTGCCCTGCCCTGGGCCGCCTCTCTGGATGTTTACAAAGACACCCGGAACTTCGGCCGAAGCAAAGTTCGAGAGCACTTCCTGCATCAATCCCCATCCGGGGCTGGAAGTGGAAGTTATGCATCGAACACCCGATGCGCTGCACCCGTATACCATAGCCGCCACCGACCATTCGGATTCGCCCTGAACGAAACTTCCTCCACGCTTGGGAAGCTCGGCGGCGAACCATTCGGTCACCTCATTTTGCGGCGTGATGGGATAGCCGAAAAAGTGTAGACATCCCGCACTTACTGCTCCCCAACCCACCGCCTGATTTCCGTTGGCCCAGATTCTTTCACCCATTTAATACACCTCTACTTATTGACTGCTTCGTCTTTATACTTATAGACCTCGATGGCCATGTGGCCACACATCCAGCCGCATGTTGCACAACCAGTGCAGTCCTCCGGCTTGACTATCGTGGGCACCAGATAACCCCGGCTGCTCATCTTTTCTCCCACAAACTCCAAACAGTGTTTGGGGCAAAATTGAACACAATAGCCGCACCCCTGACACATCATCTCGTTTATGGTGATTTCGCCCTTAGCCATATTCCCCGTTACCCCCTGTTCAATAGATCTTTTTTTGACGCAGATTTTGGCACGATTTTAGTCTAGATGGTTTGAGAAAACCCCGTCAACAGGTTTATATTCGGTTTTGGTTGACGCCGTCTGCCTTCACACGGGTCACGAGACCAGCCGCACAGACACAGTGCAGCCTGATCACCTGGAAACCAACCTCAGATGGGAGAGGCACTGACGCTACCTCACCCAAACCACTTACATAAGCTCTTATATATACATCCGCCCATACAACCGTCATCGTGCTGCTAAGGCACAGGTTGGCATGCGGTTGATGCAGCAGAGAGCCCCTCTGCAAAATCACTTTGGCGCAGCTAATCCTAGAACGCTGATGAGAATCCCGTTTCAGGATTGTCGAGGGAATTCCCGGAACTACACAAGGGCGCTATAAGATTCCTCATCAGGCTCTGGTAAAATAGTACCTTCAAAGGCTGAACAACCAAGAGACATCAACCAAAACCGAATATAACCCTGTTGACGCCGTTTTCACAGACCGCCTAAAATTATGCCGCCGGTCAGACATGGTAAACACGGGCACTCCCAGCCTAATGCATGGAGATCAGTGAAGTCCCTTCTCCGTAGCGCTGACAGAGCTGGAGGTGGGCGGTGGTTGATGGGTAATCTGTCGCCGGAAGCTGTCATGCAATGTGGTTGCAGCGGATGTGTGGTGTGGTATAGTAGCGTTGGTGGAATTAACCCAAAGGTGCTGTGCCATCGCTTAGCGGCAAGGGGTGGCACATATGCGGTACTGTTATTACCGACCCTGAACCACGGTGGCCAGTGCCGTATGAATGTCTGGAGGGCCAATTCCCTCCGTCAAGAAACTCTTAGTTAAACGCGGTCAGTAAAAGAAAGGAGGCAAATACTTGGAGAGCATTAAAGATAAAGTAGCCATCATTGGTGCGGGCTGCACCCCCTTCGGCGAGAAATGGGAGAGTAACTGGGATGACCTGGTCATCGATGCCGCAACCGAGGCTTCCCAAGATGCAGGGATAGAGATCAAGGATATCGATGCTTTTTGGGGCTGCACTCAGAACACGGTTGCCTTTGCAACATGTGTCTCCCACCCGCTCAAAATTCAATACAAACCAGTGGGCAAAGTGGAGAATGCCTGCGGCACCGGAACCGAGGGCCTGAGAATGGCTTGCTATGCCGTGGCAGCCAAGATATTCGATACGGTTATGGTCGTAGGTTTTGAGAAGTTGAAAGATACCGGCTATGCGGGATTGGGCGGTACGCAGACATATGTTGTGGGACCCAATCCTCCAACCGCTGTTCCTGGGCTATATGCCCAAGCCGCATTGGCGTATTTCCACAGGTATGGCCTCTCTCCCAAGGACGGAAAGGAAATGCTGGCCAAAATCGCAGTAAAGAGCCATTATGCCGGTTCTTTAGCCCCCAAAGCCCACCTCCAGAAAGTCATCACACTGGAAATGGCGATGAATGCTCCTATCCTGGCTTGGCCTTTGGGTCTGTTCGACTGCTGCGCGGTAAGCGATGGAGGGGCGGCCGTGGTCGTCACCCGGGGCGATTTAGCCAAGAACTTCAGGCCTGACCCGGTCTATATCAAGGCCATTCAGTGCCTCATCGGCCCTGGCGATGGCGCAGTCAAGGATGACTATGATTTCAGCCACTTCCCCGAGGATTATCATTTCGCACAGACCCTCTTTAAAGAGGCCGGAATCAAGGACCCCCGCAAGGAAATCAGCAGCATCGAAATGCATGACTGTTTCACCATAGCTGAAGCAATCTCTCTGGAGGACTTCGGCATCAGCGGACGAGGCAAGGTCAAGGAAGATATCGACGCCGGTTTCTTCGACCTGAAAGGCGGCGGAATACCGGTCAACGCGGATGGCGGCCTGAAATGCTTCGGGCACCCGGTGGGAGCAACCGGTCTCAGGCAAATATATGAGCAGTACAAGCAGCTTCAGGGTAAGGCGAATCTTCCTGAGCGGCAGCACAAGGATCCGAAGCTGATGATGACTCACTGCCGCGGTGGTTATCCAACCCAGGCCTTGCCGATCGGGACGATTCTGGGCAATTAATTCATGTCGGTCATGCGATTTGATGGTTAATACTTGTAAAAATAGGGAGGATCGAGATGGCAGTATCTTGTTAGATCGATCTCGATCCCCAAAGTTTGGAAGGAGGATTGTTTAATGGCTGGAATAGTTTCCTTTGGTGGGTATATACCCCTGACTCGAATGGATAGAGCTGTGATCGGCCAGGCTTGGGGCACTGGTGCAATGCCTGGCGAGAAAGCTGTAGCCAATTATGATGAAGATAGCGTCACGATGAGTGTGGCTGCATGCTTGGATTGTATCGGCGATATGGATCGCCAGAAGATTGACGGTGTGTTTGTGGCCACTACCACCTCACCGTACCAGGAAAAACAGATCGCGGCCATAATCGCCAAAGCGATAGACTTGCGTTCCGATGCTCTCACCGCCGACTATACAGGCTCTTTGAGAGGAAGCACGCTGGCTCTAAAGGCAGCAATGGATGCTGTTGAGAACGGCCCAGCCAAACAGATATTGGTGGTGGCGGCCGACTGTCGGATTGGAGCCGCCCAGGGACAGCGCGAGCTGGCGTTCGGAGACGGGGCTGCCGCCGTGATGGTGGGAAAATCCGGCGTGATAGCGAAGCCCCTGTGCGCTCATAGCGTGTACAGCGAAATGCTGGATGTATGGCGGACAGATGAAGACCATTTTGTCAAGGCATGGGAAGACCGATTCATCATCGACAAAGGATATATGATCGCGATGACTGCGGCCATCGGCAAAGTGATGAAGGATTGCCAGTTAATGCCCAATCAAATCGCCAAGGCAGTTCTATACAACCCGGATGCCCGCAGTGCTCAAGGCTTGGCAAAGGCAATAAAGCTGGATCCAAAGACTCAGCTGCAAGACTCGTTCTTCAAGCAGACGGGAAATACCGGGGCAGCACAGACGCTGATCACTCTGGTGGCAGCTCTGGAGACAGCCAAATCCGGCGATAAAATGCTGGTGGTAAGCTATGGAGACGGTGCAGATGCTTTCGTCTTCGAGGTGACCGAGGAGATAGCCAACAACAAGGGAAAAGGCGGCGTCACGAAGTACCTCGGAACCAAGAAGATGGTCAAGAACTATGAAGCCTATGCCAAGATGCGAGGGCTTATTCAGATGGAAGGCGGTTCCCGTCCTCCGGAGACCAGACCCTCAGCGGTGATCCTGTGGCGCACCAGCAAGCAAGAATTGGCGCTTTATGGTTCACAGTGCAAGAAGTGCGGCAAAAGACAATTTCCTGTACAGAGGGTATGCGCCTATTGCCAGGCCAAGGATGATTACGACCCTTGCCGTTTCTCTGATAAGAAAGGCACCTTGGTCACCTACACTATGGATAACATGGGCATGAAGGCAACCGATGTTCCGCCAGTGATCGCTAGCGTGATCAATTTCGAAGGGGGCGGAAGGCATTGGGGTCAGATGACCGACTGTGACGTGACCAAGATCCAAATCGGCATGCCGCTGGTTATGACATTCCGAAAAATGTATCAGGTTGACGGTGTTCCCGTCTACTCCTGGAAAACCAAACCGGCTAGCTAAGAAGATCTAACTGCAGAAAGAGCATAACATCACCCGTTCGTGCTGAGGGGTTTGAAGCATGAACGGGTGATCTGCTAAATAGCATCACCCAGGCGCGACAAACCGCAAAACCCACCTTCTTCTCGCGCAAACCCGTCCTGTCCCCTAGGCTGTCATCGACGATCCGCCACGTGTGCCAATACTAGTAGATACCCACGGGTGAACCCGTGGCACTTACTTGTTCAGTTCCCTGCCCTTCGGGTTATTGGATCGATCCTTCCTTCTGCTCATTCTGTGTTGGAAGAGAAATCGTGCGTGTTGCATTCCGAAAGGCAATGGTGTAGAATGTTCGCTAAAGGTGCTCATTCGACTCGGAGTGTAATGGGCATAGTAAGTACGATGGGGGACAGGTTCGATGGCATTTGAAGACAAGACCTTGGTGTGCCGCGACTGCAGTAAGGAGTTCACTTTTACTGCAGGGGAACAGGAATTCTACGAATCTCGCGGGCTCCTGAACCAACCCGGCCGCTGCCCAGACTGTCGGCGTGAGAAGAGGCGAGGGAACTCAGGTGGCTTTCAAGGGCCACGAGAAAAGCACAAAGCCGTGTGCGCACAGTGTGGAACTGAATGCGAAGTTCCTTTTGAGCCTAGAGGAGATCGACCGGTATACTGCAATGAGTGCTTTACCAGCATGAGAAACACTCGCAGTTAGATTTCTTAAATCACCTTGGGAAGCCTTGGTCGAAACCCACCAAACCACCCGAAACCCTGAACACTATGGCAGAGGGACTGGATGAATGTTGGGGTACTGCGCCTGAAACTTCATATGCCTGAAAATGGGTCGCTCAAGGGCAAACGTCAGGTTTTGAAGTCGATCACCAGCCGGGTGCAAAACAAATTTAATGTGTCCATAGCGGAGGTCGATGACAACGATCTCTGGCAATTAATGACGCTGGGCGTTGTTTGCGTAGGCAACGACGGACGTTATGTGAATGAGGTCCTTTCCAAGGTGGCAACGTTTATTGAGACCGTCAGAGGAGATGCAGAGATCCTGGACTATGAGATCGAGATTCTGCATGCTCTCTGATGGATACGGCAGCCTTTCTCGACCACCTGACAAGCCTCCCCTCTTATGAAGATCAGATCGTTCACCGGGAGCACATCTCTCCTCGTAAAGCTCAGCATGAGCAACTCGTCCTCCCTCTTCACCCTTCTCTCGAGTCCGCCTTGAAGGCGCGGGGCCTTCTCCCTCTCTATCGACATCAAACAGCAGCAGTAGAAGGGACCCTTTCGGGCAAAAACATTATCGTCTCAACGCCATCGGCCAGCGGCAAGACGCTGTGCTACAATCTTCCAGTTTTGAATTCGATCCTGGAACAGGAAGCCACACGAGCGATTTACCTGTTTCCGACCAAAGCGCTGGCTCAGGATCAACTCAGAAGCCTCAATGAACTAACCTCTGCCGTCAAAATGAAGATCAAAAAAGCAACCTTTGACGGCGATACTCCTTCGAACGTCCGGGCAGAAATCCGAAGATCGGCCCAGATTCTGCTCTCTAATCCCGATATGGTTCACCTGAGCATCCTTCCCAATCATCGCTTGTGGATGAACTTCCTTGGCCAATTGAAATACATCGTCATCGATGAGGCCCATGTCTATCGAGGTGTCTTCGGATCCCACGTGGCAAACGTCATCCGCCGTCTGAAACGCATTTGCGCTCACTATGGCTCAAACCCTCAGTTCGTTCTTTGCTCTGCCACCATCGCCAACCCGAAAGAGCATGCAGAGAGCCTGACTGGCTCCCCTTTCGAGGCGATTACCGAGGACGGAGGACCGTTTGGCGGACGGGAGTTCGTCTTCTGGAACCCGCCGCTGATCGATCTGGCCAAAACCACCCGGAGAAGTGCGAGCAGCGAATCCACGCATCTGCTGACCGAACTCATGTCTTCAGGCATCCGCAGCCTCGCCTTTGCCCGGACTCGCAAGCTGGTGGAACTGATCTACATGTATGTCAGAAATCAACTGGCAGCCAGAAGTCCCGAACTGGCCCATCTGATCAAGCCCTATCGCGCCGGATATCTGGCTGAGGATCGCAGGGAGATCGAACGTAGGCTTTTTCAGGGTGAGCTCCTGGGTGTAGTCGCCACCAATGCCCTGGAACTGGGAGTGGATATCGGCCGCCTTGACGCGACCCTCCTCACCGGATATCCCGGGAGCATCGCCAGCACCTGGCAACAAGCGGGGAGAAGCGGCCGGAGCGGGGAACAGTCGCTGAGCATCATGGTCGGCTCGGATAACCCACTGGACCAGTACATCATGCGCCACCCGGACGCCCTTTTCGAAAAGGGGTTCGAACACGCACTGATCGCCCCTTCCAATCCGCATATACTCAAACCGCATCTTCTCTGCGCTGCCTGGGAATTCCCATTGAGCGACTCGGATCGCAAATACTTCGGTGACTTTGCGGGAGCGCGGGGGGAACTGGTATCGGAAAGGCTGCTCCGAATGCAAGGCAAACGCTGGTATCCCGCAGCTTCCGTTGTCTATCCGGCGCAGGATATCAACATTCGTTCCACCTCATCAGTCAACTACTCTCTGGTAGATATCACCACCGGGCAGATGCTGGAAACAGTAGAATCGGCAACGGCATTCTTTCAGATTCACCCCGGAGCGATCCATCTCCATCAAGGCCAGCCCTATCTGATCACCAAACTCAATCTTATATCTCGCGTCGCCTGCGCCCAACCCTCGGACGGCCACTACTACACTCAGACAAAAGAACTGACCGATCTCACTATCGTCAGGACTGATGCCGAAAAAAGCATCGGTCAAGTCAACATCTTTACGGGCGAAGTGGAAGTTTCTACCACGGTAATCGGATTCAAGAAGAAGCGGGTCTACACTGAGGAGATCATCGGGGAGGAACCTCTGGATTTGCCGACACAGTCATTCCGCACAGTGGCTTTCTGGTTCGATCTCCCGAAGGGGATTGAGAAGGAACTGAATCAAAAGGGGCTCGACTTCGCTGGCGGGATTCACGCAGCTGAACATGCGGCTATTGCCATGCTTCCTCTCTTTGCATTATGCGACCGCAATGACATCGGAGGCGTTTCCACTCCCCTCCACCCCGATACGGGCAAACCTCAGATATTCATTTATGACGCTCACCCCGGCGGAGTTGGGATCGCCGAGAAGGGATTCGAGCTTGCCAGAGAACTCTGGCAAGAGACCCGAAAGCTTGTCACAGAATGCCCCTGCGAAGAAGGCTGCCCCAGCTGTATCCAATCGCCAAAATGCGGCAACAATAATCAGCCTCTGGATAAAAAGGCAGCCCGGATAATCTTTGAAAGGTTACTGCAAATTCAACCGTTTTCCTTGCATGCCTCCGGTCAATGCTGATTCCCAAAATAGAAGAAAGGAGAGCACTGCCGAAATGAATAAGAAATCAAAAGTGGGATTCGTGGGCTTAGGCGATATGGGTGGTGCCCAGGCCAGGATGATCGTGGGTGCCGGATATGAAGTCTATCTGTCGGACCGAAGAGAAGAAGCGCTTCAACCATTCAAGAATACTCCAGCCATCCCCGTGCAATCGCTGAAAGAGCTGGGCAGCAAATCCGACGTTGTGGGAGTCTGTGTTTTCAGCGACGATGACGTCAAGGATGTTGTTATTCACGGCGGAGAAGGCATTCTTTACGGCATGAAAAGTGGGGGGATTATAGCCATCCATAGCACTGTTGTGCCTGCAACATGTTTTGAGCTGGAAAAACTCGCTGCCCCACGAGGAGTAAGAGTGCTCGATGCCCCCGTAAGCGGCGGTTCGAAAGCAGCTCTGGCAAAGTCATTGACTGTCATGGTCGGTGGCGATAAGCAAGCTTTTGAGCAGGCAAAACCAATTTTCCTGACCTACGGCAGTACGGTGCGCCACTTGGGACCGCTGGGTAGTGGACTCCGCATAAAGGCTCTAAACAACGCATTGATGTATGCCAATGTCAAACTGGCGGCCTCTGCCTTCGAGATTGCTGATAACATGGGGATGGAACCGGAGGCCGTCCGGGAAATTCTCATGAACAGCAGCGGCGCAAGTTTCGCCATGGGGACGGTTGACAAGATGCTTCAGAATCCAAACACCGCCAGTCATGTGGCTAAAACAGCGGCCAAAGACATGGGTGTATTTCGGGATATCTGCCAGCACGCCGGTATCGGCCCCGGCATCATCGATGACGTTGTTAAACAAACGCTCGAAATGCTTCAACGGGTAAGTGGAGACAGCACGAAATAAACACTATTCGATTACGCTCAAGGAGAGGTACAATGGAGAAGGTGAGCGAACTGGAGAAGAGAATCGAGGCCCTCGAGAGAGAATGTCGAAAACTGGGTGATATTGAAAATAGTGGGTATGCACTTTACTCAACCGGCCACAAAATGTAGTATGTAGGCATGGAAGAGTCTGTTCATCCTGTTTCTGGCATTGATTATCCCGGGACATTCCAGGAATTTGACCGATGGTTTACCA
>JAQTRE010000063.1 GCA_028711995.1 Dehalococcoidia bacterium
CATTGACTCGATGTTGTATCTCAGAAGGAGGTAACTGCCAGCTTACACCCTGGCCAAATGCCGAAGATACAATCTCGCTAAGATAGGCTTCTTCTGCCCTCCATCTCAGGTACGAAAGGGCTTTTTGAGTTGCCTTCCTGTAAAAAGTAAAATTATGTTCCCAGCGTATTTGTTCTTTCTGCTCGGACGAAGGGGAGGGTGTAAATGTAAATAGCACAATCCAAGGTATCCCATTTACGTGAACAGGGATGTAATAGAGAGATGGTCCCTCAGCTTGAACTTGTGACGGTGAAACTGTCTGTTGCTCGTTGGGATAAACACATCGCTCCACACTCTGACGGCCTCTTTCCAACTGATCTTCTTGATTAACTCGATCCCAGACCCCGTCTCCTGCTTCACGTCCAAAATCAATTATCCCAGAACAGAAAGTCACATCTGCTGCGGATCGCGATTGCTCACCAAGCGGTACCTCAAAATAGTCCAAACAATTTTCATTGGGTGTCAATCCAAGTCGGCATTTTGTCTTATCGCAGCCACCTTTACACCACTCTGAAAACATCTCACGCTGTTGGGAAGATAGTAACAGACCTGCTGTGTAGGGAAATCTACCATCTCTTTGTGAGTTGGATTGGATTGTTCGTACGACACAAAATATGTTCCCCAGTCGAGGTTGGTGATTTTCAAAGAGACTAACGTTCATTTCGCGAAATACTTCATCAAGAACTTCCCTGAACGTGCCGAGAAGGGGCATCATCTGTTCTTGGTAGTTCAGCACAGGTATCTCTGGCCAAAATTGACTGGTCGGGTAATCCAGTCGTGATGACATTCTAAGCGAACCTAAAAGCAATTCTTTGTAACGAGGAATCTCATCAAGTCGGCTCCCCAAGTCTTCTTCTGATGAACGGAGCAACAAAAATGTCTGTTTCAGGTATTCTTTATCTGCAATAGGCAGAAATGTTTCTTGAATATTCATAGGCTGCGGGAAACATTTCCCCATTTGTCTTGCTTCTTCAATATCTTTAAGCCCTTTTGTATTGACTCTATGTAGGCAGATCCAATAGTCTTCATTCTCTAAAATACGAATGCCGTGAGAAGGGCGGCTGAGATCAGCCTGATGTAAAGCGTAAGGGGAGGCAGTGTAATACAAGTCGCGGAAGGTGGAATAAATGCAACAGTCCTTGCTCCAAACGGAAAAAGCTAGTGGAGACTCTTGGGTTGGCTGTAGAAGAAGATGGATATGATCAAAAAAACTAAAGAGGAAGGTCTCCTCGTCATGTAATCCGAAGCAGGAGCTAATCAATTCAGAGCGTATCTTTCTTATACGGCCCCACACGATCTTGGAAACGTCGGTCTTTTTCGCGGAGATTTCACTCATCATATAGATATCCCTCCGTCAGCGTTGTTTGACCATGCATTGCGGAGAGCATGTCTGTCCCGCTTATCGCCACTTTCGTCATATAAGATGCGACCTTGCCGAAGGACAATAGTCCGATCACCAGTAGACATTGCGAGGGCAGGATCGTGGGTCACTTGTAAAAGCGTTTTTCCTTCTTTGTTCAGAGCCTTGATCTGCTCAAGGCAGAGTTCGGCTTTCCCAGGGTCCAATGCCGCAAGAGGTTCGTCTAACAGCATCACAGCAGCAGGCCGGAGGCGGGCCACTGTTAGCGCCAATAGTTGACGTTCACCTCCAGATAGATATCTGGCTAACTGCTTTAAGCGATCCGCCAAACCAAGTGGTTGTAGGAGGTCATGGTATTTGGCATAAAGGTCAGCACGGGATGAAAGACCATTCTGTGCGGTGGCATCGGCAACAAAAAGATTCTCGAAGAGGGTCAGGGTCGGAGCGGTCCCAAGGAGCGGGTCCTGGTGAACATGAAACACGCGCTCAGAAAGCCGAGAGGCCGAGAGGCTTGTCAGGAGGTCGCCGTCGACTCTTATCTCACCAGCATCTGCTATCAAGCGACCGCTTAACGCCCGTAACAAGGTTGATTTTCCTGAACCATTATGACCAACAACAAAGAGCCATTGGCCAGCCGGTATAGTGAGATTGACCCCTTCAATCGCCTTTACGATCTGGCCCCATCGGGAAAACGTGACAGTAAGGTTATGTATCCCAATGGCTCCTCTTGGTGCGCTCATTGGTGTGCCTCCGCGAGAAGGTCGCCGTTACGGGATACTCGGAACGCGACAACCAGGAGCACCATGACTGCAGTGGCGAGTTTGAGGTCAGTCGCTGCAAGCCCCGCTCGCACAGCGTAAGCGACCAAAACCTGATAAGCGATACTCCCCAGTATGGCCGCACACAGGACAAATGCATGGAATGGCAAGTGCTTCTCTGGCAAGAGTCGTTCTCCGATGGTCATCGCGGCTAGGGCTAGGATCAGAACCCCTTGCCCCATACTGATGTCCGCGAATCCCTGATGCATTGATAGTAAAACACCGGAGAAAGCAGCCAAAGCGTTCGTGATGGCCAAACCGGTCACAACGTTCATCGGCACGTTGATACCCAGCGCCCTGGCATAGTCTGGATTCGAACCTGCAACCCGCAACCTGACTCCGCGACGGGTAGAGAGGCCTAAGAGAATCAGGAGTGACCCGGCAACGAGCATTGCAACGAGCAGAACTATTGTTCCGAGGTGGAACCGAGATATTACAGAGTTATTCAGAGGTTCAACAATATCAAAAAGGCTTGATGCTTGAAGCAATCCAATGTTCGATGCCCCCATGATCCGTAGGCTCAACGAGTAAGCGATTGCTATCACGATAATCCCTGAAAGAAACTTGTTGAGTTTGAATCGAACGTGAATGAAACCAGTCAAAGCGCCAGCCGCACCACCAGACAATACGGCAAATCCAATTGCGACGGGCATAGAGAACCCGCTTTTCATGAGGATTGCGAATACTGCGGCACCTAATGGCAGAGAACCCTCCACAGTAAGGTCAGGGAAGTCCAATAGCCGAAAAGCCAAGGCAAGGGCCACAACAGCCCAGGCCAGCAGGAGGCCCATCACTAGGCCTATGTCCAGTGGTACCAACATGCCTATTCCTTTATCTCGTCATATACCTTGGTCGCGTCTTGTACAACCTCACCGGGGATGATCACACCCATCATCTCTGCGGCTTTTTTATTTAAGTAGAGCTCGGAGCCCTTCGCGGTAATTGCGGGAATTCCTCGCTCACCCTTGAGTACCCGAACCGCCAGCTTGCCGGTATCAATTCCGACCTGAGCGTATCCCGCGGAGACGGCCGCGAGCGCTCCTTTTTCGATGGACCCGCTATCGCAAGCGTACAACGGTATTTTGTACTCAACAGCGACCTTCACCGCAGCAGCAATACCAGCCGCGACCGTATTGTCCGTGGAAATTAGGATGGCGTCGACTTTGCTGGAGAGTTCTTGAGCCACAGGGTAGACGTCTCCAGTAGAACTCACAGGGCCTTCAACCAAAGTAAACCCTATCTCTGGGGCATACTTTCTTAGTTGTTTGATTCCGTATTGCGATGCGGCTTCTCCTGGATTAAAGAGGACACCCAAACGCTTCGCATTAGGCGTGATGCGTCTTATTAGACGAAGCTGTTCGTCATATGGAACAGCATCGCTTGTGCCTGTTATCATTTCCTCACCGCGGTCAAAGGAGGTTATGAGTCCCGCACCTATTGGATCAGTGACCGCTCCAAATACTACTGGGCATTTGGCGACTTTCTTTATGGCCTGAGACACTGGTGTCGTTACCGCGATAATGACGTCGGGATTTTGGGCAACTAATTCATTCGCAATACTCGGAACCACCTGCATCTGCCCGCTCGCGTTTCTTAGAATAATCCGAACATTCTTGCCATCCTCATACCCCTCTCGTCGCAGCTCTGCTAAGAGGTTCTCCTGTACAGTGTCGAGAATGGGATGGGACATCAGATTTGCAATAGCAATGACCTTTGTCCCTTCAGGGGTGTTATTGACGCGCAGGGCGAAAAACGCCGCAACCGCAATTGCCACGATTGCAAATGCAACGACTGACCACTTCTTCATAGGGCTACTCCTTTCTCATTATCTCGACTTCCTATAGTGAGAGCATATCGATTACAAAGTAATATCCACCGAATCATGACTTTCTTCCAATGACCGCTGGGTATCGTACACCTTCTAGATTTATTACCTCGACATGGCTCAATCCCGATTCAGACATCATATCTGCTAAGGTGGCATGGTTGTAGGGTGCGCCAATTACACTGACAGAATCCAAAATACTAAGGTTGCCATCATCAAAGCTAAAAACGTGGAGAGTCTTACGTTGAATGACCCCTGAGACAGCTTCCATATCTTCCCAATACTCGCAGAAATCCATCATTAGCAATTGCTTGCCAGTATCATTTCCTGGGGCATCGGGAGGAACAATACCTCGAAATTTCATGACATCTCTTCCCATTTCTCCTCGAAGGTCGTTCGCCCAAGAAAGTGTATCGGTCAAGACGTAGCCCCCCGATCTTATAAGTGATGTCATTGATTTAATGAATCTAACCGTCGATTCGCGGGTGCATAGATGGTAAATGGCGTGCCCGCGGCACATCAACAAATCGAATGATGATGCGGGGAATAATTCCTCAAGCCCCAACCAGGAAGCCTTTGCAATACTGATCACACCAGGACACTCTGCTTTCGCTTCATTATCACTCAGAGGCAATACTGATAGACCCGAAGTTAGGGCGTTCCAGACACAACGATTTAGCATTAGCGCACTCCCATCCGTGCCAATGCATCTAAGATTCCTACCTTCCTTCGCAATGCCGATAATCGGGTCCCCTGTGCCACATGCGCAATCCAGGATATTCTGAATGCCCTTTTCTTTACATAGAGTTAATAAATGAGCTGCCAACTGTGGCGAATATGGACCTGGCTTTGTACCCATTGCCGCATACATCAAGTCGTACCATTTTGATAGCTTGTCGTACTGCGTAATAAGCATGTTCTGGTCAATACTCATATGCTCATCCTATTTCTTGTCTAACAAACTAAGCACCCTTGCTCACGGGCAGGTTTCGGCACGAGGTATTTCCCGTAATGAAAAACGCCCAATCCGGGGATTCCTTCTATCGTCCTCAAGGTGTCCAGAATGCTAAAAACGGCGTTGCTATCTATCTCGAAATGGCCCGCACGGAGTAGTTCACTTTTTATTATTCCCTCTGGAATGCCTCCAGTACCGTGTGCGAAGTGTTCTCCAAGCCAGAATAATATCGGTAGCTCTCGGCTTTCCCATTCCGTGAACGATTCAAAAACGTCTTCCGCGAATCTGCCTTCCCTAACACCGCTCAGGGAGTGCACCGTCCCAGGGTAAACGACATGTAGTTGAGGGAATATCGTGATGCGTCTGTCATGATTGACAGCCAGAGAACCGAGGCGTTCGAGGACGCTTAGGGTATGGCGTTGATGCTCAGTTGTTTCCCCTGGGATTCCAAACTGCATGTTTAGGTAGCAGTCAACTCCAGCCGCTAAAAGCGATGGGATAACCTGATTCATTAACTGACGCAGATACTTATCTGGTTGGGCAGTCTTATTGAGGTATGCAAGGTGGTCTGGGTTAAAAGACTCGACTCCAATGTACACGGCATCGCAACCCGCTTTAGCCATGAGGCCAATAGTGCCGGTCCGTACGAGGGATTCCACGCGAGTCTGGCAATCCCAAGCGAAGGCTCCGTTACGTCTCTCCTTAACAGCGGCAAGAGCCGAGCAAAGGTCCCGAGTCCTTTTGGGAGAGTGCGCGAAAAAATTATCCTCAATGGCAATTCTCGAGAAGCCCATTTCGAGCAAGGCGTCAATGTCACGGATAACGGCCGGAATGCTCTTTGCTCGTATGCGGTCATTGCCAACAGCGCAGAAAGCGCATTGGAGAGGGCAGCCTCGGGCGGATACGTAGGTAACGTGATCAAACTTCCCGGGCGTACCTATCAGCCCGTTGTCTCCGTAAGTGATGGGAATCGAATCTAACTCAGCCTGTGTCAGTTGGTCCGCAGTCTGTGTACGGTGGACTTCTCCATTCAGGCAAAACGCTAAGCTTGAGACAGTATCGATAGCGGGATATTTCTCTATCAACTCGCAGAGAGGTCGTTCGCCTTCTCCCACAACGATAAGATCAATTATGTCGTTGTGTCGAGCGAGGATAGTTTTGTAATCAGCACTCGCATGGTGCCCGCCGAGGACGACACATGTTTTCGGATGCCGATTCTTGAGTATTTGGGAGATTTTCAGAGCCGATTGGTAGCTCGCTGTGGTCGCTGTGATACCGACAAAAACCCTATCTCGCTGGGTCTGAGATAAGGTTTTATCAAGAATGCAACTCACGCTGTCAAGAGATTGCTCACTGAGGTCGATTATCTCGACGTGCACCGCAGGCAGTCGTGCCACGACATAGTTGGCAAGGCTGATCAATCCAGCGGCGAAGCCGCTCAGCAGTCCGAGCTGGGGTGGCATTATCAATAAAAGGGTTGTCCGATCTCTGTTCATGTGTCCGTTCCATACGCTCGAGTTCTCACACCATTGGGCCAAAGCAACCAGCGTGCCACACCACGTGGACCGCATAAAGCGCCACTTTTCAACGGGTTAGGAAATATGAGGGTCAAGGTGTCAACAGAGAGTTCACGTCTTATCACGTGACCTCGCGTGACCCATAAGTCCCATAAATGTCCCATACTTCCGTCCGCCGAAAAGGGATCGTGGAAGTGGCCAGGGCTGGTCAGCCAATCGCAGAAGATACATCCCTTGCTCACTTCCGGCCTGCCAGCACATAGTGCGCGCCTCGTTTCGCGCCAATCCGATCCAGAACACCTTTCTCCACGAGTCCGTCGAGGTCTCTCGCGGCTGTTTTCCGGGCAACCCCCACCAGGTCCTGATATTCCGAATTCGTTATCTTGCCCGCTTTCTTGACATGCTGAACAGCTTCCCTCTGGCGGTCAGTTATGTCGAGCTTGTTAAGGGCATCTTCGGTCAGCCAGTCGCGCCAAAGGGTCACGACAAACTGATTTCCACGCTGTGCAAACTCGGGAGCGGGCAGGTTTGCTTCATGGAAAAGCCGGATTACATCCAAAGTGCCAGTACCCAGACTTTCGATATAATGGGCCAGGTAAAGCGGCCGTGCGATGAGCGGGTTTGCGGGCTCTGATGAGTGGGGTTTCGTCAGGTGTTCTGGAGTCAGCCCCTTTGGCAAGCGACCGGGATTGGAGACCTCAATCCGGTCGGAAAAGACGAAAACCTGCACGGATGCGCTTGACGTGTAATCGCGGTGAGCCACGGCGTTGACGATGATTTCCGCGACAGCCTCTTTCGGCACCTCGTATTTGACAGGCGCTCGGGCTCCGGATTTACGTGTGCCGACAGTTCTGTCGAGTTTTCCCATTACGAAATCCACCGCGCTGTCTACTTGGTCGAAAAGAGTTCCTTCAAATACCTGATGAGACGGAATCGGTTTAGCTACTTCCAACCCATGAAAAAGGGCGCACTTGACGACCGCTGAAGTTGCACATTTCTGGGGGTCGCGTGAAAATAGCAGCACGGCAGCGTTCGAGAGCTTGCCATCCTCTAATATCTTCAAGTGGGTCAGCGTTTGCTCCGGCGATGCCGTCGTCGACAGGTTTAGGTTCCGCTCCTGCCGAGCCGTCCTCAAGAACCATCTGATTTTCTCAGTCGACACATCGCTGAGTGTGGCACCAGGACACACGGCAGCATCAAAAGGCTTGTTCTGAATGATGCATCGGTCCTCAAGGTATTCGATAAGGCTGTTGTAAACGAGTGAAGTAAGATCTGCCGAGCTGGAAAATCGCTTATATGTCAGTTGGTTCTTGGCCTTGGTGGTCAGAGCCTCCATCTTGGGATGTAGCTTTCCATTTCCTACGTTTCTCAGAAATATCAACCGATGCTTTGACAGGTCGGTTGCGAGGTTGAACTCTCGTTCGGTCGGAGAGATGCCATCCTTCGGGTCCTCCCAACCGTATTCCTTGGCATACAAGGCCAGAAATATGGAGCATTCATCGACCTTGTCGAGATACAGATTGTCTGGACGGCGATCTTTGGCAGGCAGATCTTCAAATAGGAACACATCAAAATAGCGCGAAAAAAGGCGATTCCCCAGGATGAAGTCCCTGAGAACCTTGCGCTCATCGGCAAGCTCTTTCTGCACGCTACTAATAAAGATCAGTTCCTTCATGCATGGCCTTTCTGATAAGGAGATTCCAACTCCCCCGCGAGCTGGTTGAGCTCTTCCTGGGCCTTCTGCAGAATCAGGGCCGCGCACTCCATGCAATAGTTGTTCTTCGACATGTTCTCTTTGATGACCAGACACTTGTCGCCCTGGCAGATCTCGTGCTCCTGGTTTCGCGAGCAGTGCCTCCGCCGTTGGGCGGTCTCAAAGCAGGCGGACATGAGAAGGCGTTTCAGCTTGGGCATCGGTCATCTCCTTGAAAGGCGCTCCTGGATTTGGGCCTGGACGGAGTCCCCGATCTGGTCAATCTGGTCCAGGACCTCTTCCAACCGCTCCAGCGGAATCTCTCCGCGGGTGCCCCCTTCGGATTCGAGCCGCTCGTTGACGGCCCCGTTCACGATCATGATGACAGCCGCGTAGTTGTTGGCGCTTCGCAGTTCGGGGTAGGCCATCACGATGTTGCGCCCGTTGATGGACGCGCCGAGAGCGTTCAGAATCCTGCTGGCCAGGGCCCGGGAACGTTCATTGAGCCTTCGGCGGGCTTCCTGGCGACGACGCTGGGGCGTGACCGGTATCTCCCGGGGCTCCATGTTCTCTCTGGTCCGGGCCTGGATGAGGCGCTGGCGGAGGTTTTCGCGGGACAACCCAAGGGCCTCGGGATCGAGACCGCGTCTCCGGAACTCCTCGACGAGGTCGTCGATCACCGCGTCATCCATCGGGTCGAGGTATTCCTGCTCGATGAAGTGGCTGATGATCTCGTTTTGAACCACCATGTCCGGCGTCAGGCGTCGCCGTCGGCCGGGTTCATCGGCCGGAGGACGCTCGTCACCCGCTTCAAGCCAACCTTGAATAAGGTTCTGGTCTTCCTGATCGATCCTCCTGAAATCATCCCAATGGCGGTCGATGTTCAGTCCCACATGGGAGACCGCCACGCCACGGTTGTCCGGGTGCTGGGGATTGTTCTGGTGGATCACCCGCATGACCCTGCCGATGAACTGGACATAGGGCGACAGCGAGCGGAAGGGCTGGAAGATCGCGGCCACGCTCAGGTTGGGGTGGTCAAACCCCTCGCCGAGCATCCGGACCTGGACGATGCAATCGATCCGGCCGCGCCGGAGGTCTTGGAGCACGTCCTCAATCTCGTCCGCCGGCATGTTACTGTGGATTTCACGCGCTTGCAGGCCACGCTCCGCGTAAAGGGAACGCACCTGGCGGGAGTGGTCCACCGAACAGGCAACGGCGATCATTTGATGAAAGGTCCCGGTTTCCCGGAGATGCTGAAGCCACTGGATGCTGGCGTCAACGATTGACCGGTTGCACTCGGGCGCGAGAGCCACGCCCCGACTGAACCATTCCTCGTCCCGGAGTTGAAGGACCTCCTCGAGGGTGTGCTGCCTGGCATCCCCGCGATAGGTGAAGGAGATCTCCTGGGGCGCGACGTTCACGGCGGTGATCTGCTTGATATACCCACGCACCATGGCGGTCCGGAATGGATAGGCATAAACCCGCTCGCCAGAGATCTCGCGTCCGTCGCCTCTGAAGGGGGTGGCAGTGAGGCTTACGACCTTGGCGTTGGGGAACCGCTCAAAGACGCGTTCCCAACTTCTGGCCACGTTGTGGTGCCCCTCGTCGACCAGGACCAGGTCGAAAAAATCATCCGGGAAGGCGGGAAGCCAGCGGTCCGCCCGGCTGGCCAATTGCTGGATGTTGGTAACCACGATATGCGAGTTCTCGCAGTCGTGGATGTTTGCGTCCTGGCCATCCAAGACGGCCGTGAAGGGACCATGACTCACGTCGGTCAACACGCGCGTGGAGGTCCAAAAGCACTCGCGCCCAGCGACGTCGAACGCCGTGGAGATGCCTCGTCGAATCTCAAGGTTCGGCGCGATCACCAGGACCCGACCCTGGGCGGTCTCAAAAGGCAACAGGGCCATGAGGCCGGTCTTGCCGCAGCCCACCGGAATCTGGAGGATGGCGTGTTCAGAGCTGTTCCGGAAATGTTGGCGCGTGCGAAACCATCCCTCGACCTGGGGATCGCGCAGGTCAGGGTTGCCCTGGATAAACGCTCGGGTATCGTTGAAAAACCGTGCTATTTCTTCATTTGTCATTGGCGGCTTCAGCCTCCTCCCGGATCTTCTCGTAGACCTCCTTGAGGAGGTGTTGGCTGACAGCCTCTCGGAATTGATCCTCGTTCATGAATTTTGCCGTGATCTCCTCGTTCTGCTCCATGCGGTCGATAAAAAGGCCCTCCAATGCCTTGCGGAAGACGTAGCCGAAGTTCTCCATTGTGTTAGCGAGCGCGGCTTGACGGAGGCTGCTGTCGGCCACGGCGTCCTCGCGTATCGATTCGAAAAACAATTGGTCGCCCGGCTTGAACTCCGTTCCGAACCGCTCGTTGAGAAGGTCGATGAGCTTGGACAGCTCGATCTCATCACCTCGAGCGACGCCGGTGCCCACAGACGTCGGCCCCGATACCTCGTATCGGGCTCCTGGCTCCATGACGATGGAGCCCTCACCGATCTTTTGCAAACGGTAAAACTTGAGCGCCACGTCATCATCAAAGTTGTAGATCGGTCCCCGGTTATCTCTCGGCAGTTTGGTAAGCAGAAACCGGACGTATGAGTACAGCTTTTCCAAATCGGAGTCCTGGAAGGGGATCACCTGCGACATGAAAGAATAAAGGTTTCTGAAAGCGACCAGCGTCTTCCGAAACTCCTCCCGGACCTCTTCCTCAAGTCCGTTGTAACGATTCACGGCCGGATCAATGCATGCGTTCATCCTGGCGTGGTCGGCGGGTGTTTGATTCTGTCGTGGTTTGTAGAATACCTTGCAGAACTCCTCGACCTCGGCCTTGTAGTAGACCTGGTGTCCGTCCAATTTGGCCTGAAGCTCGTAAAGCTGCTTCGGCTCCGCCCTTTCGCCGATGATCGTTTGCTCGTAGTAGGGCTGGAAGGCCTTCAGTATCTCTTCTGGTTCGTTGACGAAGTCGAGAACAAAGGTATCTTCCTTGCCCGGATGGGTGCGGTTAAGCCGTGAGAGGGTTTGGACCGCCTGGATTCCTGCGAGCCTTTTGTCCACGTACATAGTGTGAAGAAGCGGCTGGTCGAATCCGGTCTGGTATTTCTCCGCCACGAGCAACACCTGGTACTCTTCTGTCCCGAAACGTTCCGGTAGTTCCTTTTCCCGGATGCCTTTGTTCATACCGACTTCCGTATACTCCACGCCGGGAGCATCCGGATCGATCACCGTGCCGGAGAAGGCAACCAACGTTTTGATTCCCGTGTACCCTTTCTCGGAGATGTACTTATCGAATGCCTGCTTGTACTTCACCGCGTGCAATCGGCTGGAGGTGACCACCATCGCCTTCGCCTTTCCACCGATCTTGTGCATGGTGAAGTGGCGGAAATGCTCGACCATGACCTCGGTTTTCTGGGCGATGTTGTGCGGGTGGAGACTCATGAAGCGGGCGAGCGCCCTTGCAGCCTTGCGCTTGTCCACCTTGGGATCGTCTTCGATGGACTTGATCAGTCGGTAATACGTCTTGTAGGTCGTATAATTCTGGAGCACGTCGAGGATGAAACCCTCGTCGATGGCCTGACGCATGCTGTAAAGATGAAAGGGTTGTGGCTTGCCATCCGCGCCGAGAGTGCCAAAGACCTCCAACGTTCTGTACTTGGGTGTCGCGGTGAAGGCGAAAAAGCTGATATTGGGCTGGTGGCCGCGCTTGGCCATGGTCTTGAGGATTTCCTCTTCGTAGTCGGGCAGCCCTTCTTCCTCGGCCTTCGCTCTGGCCTCTTCCTTGATGGCCGCTCCGGCGAGCACACCCTTAAGTTCGGTCGCCGTCTCGCCGCCCTGCGAACTGTGCGCCTCATCAACCACCACCGCGTACCGGCGCATGGGCAAATCTCCCATCTTCTCGGTGACAAAAGGGAACTTCTGGAGCGTCGTGATCACCACCGGCACACCAGACCCGAGGGCCTCTGCCAACTGGGTCGAGTTGATGTCGATCTTCTGGACCACGCCCTGCTTGTGCTCGAACTGATAGATGGTGTTCTGGAGCTGCTGGTCGAGGACTACCCGGTCGGTAACCACGATGATCGAGTCGAAGACCTTTTCGTCTTTTTCGGTGTAGAGGCTGGCGAGCCGATGAGCCAGCCAGGCAATGGAGTTGGACTTGCCGCTGCCGGCGGAGTGCTGAACGAGGTAATTCGTTCCGGTGCCTCGTCCGCGTGCGTCCGCCACGAGTTTCCGCACACAATCGAGCTGGTGGTAGCGCGGGAAAATCATCGTCTCCCGCTTCACTTTTTTACCGCCGAGCTGCTTCTCCTCGATCTGGAGATGAATGAACCTCGCCAGGATGTCGAGAAAGCTGTGCCGCTCCAGGACCTCTTCCCAGAGGTAGGCGGTTTTATAGCTACCAGGATTCTCCGGGTTGCCTGCGCCGCCTCCGCAGCCCTTGTTGAAAGGGAGAAAATAGGTGCTGCGACCGGAAAGCCGTGTGGCCATGTAAACTTTGTCTGTGTCCACGGCGAAATGAACCAGCGTGCGCTTCTTGAACTGGAAGATCGGGTCCGCCGGGTCGCGGTCATTCTTGTACTGTGTGATCGCATGCCGCCAAGTCTGAGCGGTCATGGGGTTCTTGAGCTCCAGCGTGGAGACAGGGATGCCATTCAAGGCCAGGGTCACATCGAGGGTATTGCCATGCTTGGCGGAGTAGCGAAGCTGACGGGTCACCGTGAGCCGATTGGCCGTATAAAGCTTCTGAGTATCCGGGTTCATCCTGCTCGCCGGGGCGAAGTAGGCCACGCGAAACAGCTTTCCAAAGCATTTGAACCCGTGTCGCAGGACGGAGAGACATCCCTCGTGGTCGGAATTGAGCGCTCGGCAGAGGTCGTCCAGCAGAATGTCTTCGGCTTTCTCCTTTTGGAGGTTCGAAAGGTACTCCCATTCTTTGGGCTGAGTTGCCTGGATAAAGGCGATCAAATCGGCAGGAAACAGGGCCCGGACCGGGTCGAACGCTTCCCGGTCGCCTTTCTCGTAGCCGCCTGCCGCGGTCAAGTGGTGTTCGATGGCGGTTTCAAAGGCGTATTCGGTGTGTTGACCCGGCATCAGGAGACCTCCTTGCGGACATCTATCCTGCCCAACACCGCTGCAGAAACGAGGGCAGTGCGATACTCGACTAGAAGTTTGATTAATCGTGCGAATAATCCTGGCCCATTCACATCCTCCCGTATGCCCGAAATCAGGGCATTGATTTTGGTGGTCTCTCGACGAAGGAAATCAGCAATGATGCGTTGTTCCTCCAGTGGCGGAAGGGGAAACAAGGCACTGGTGATCGCATCGATTGAAAGCCCAAACCGCGTGATACCATTAGCTCGCACTCTAAACTGATCTCTTATTGCATGTGACGCGAAGGCCCTAAACAAGTATTCACCGTACAGCACCTTTATGTCTGAACGAACGAGCGCCAGATGGTAACCACATAGCACACCCTCTATTTGCTCATCAACGAATGCGGGGACAGCGATGTCGTTCCACATTTCTGAATCCTTGGTGATCAGAACGTCCTCATGCCTCAACGAAAATCTTCGAATCTCGTCGCCGCTTGCGGTGGCAGCCATGAAATCAATGTCTCCGGTGATGTATTCGTTGTAGTAGACATCTACGTAGTTACAGAGCCTCACCGGGTGCTCATTGTCTTCGCTCTTCTTGTCGACGTTGCTGTTGCGAATGCCAGCGATGAACTTCAACCTGCGCATTCCCCAATGGGAAGGGATATCCCCAATCCATTCAAAGCCACTTGGACGGTATTCTGAGTAACGCATAGGTGCTCGAGGCGAGGAGTCTTCAAGAAGCCCAAGGGTCGGCGGTATCGGCTGACTGTGCTTTGACATGAGTACTGACTGAATGGAGGAGATGATGTCGCGCTCAAGCTTGGCCACATCGGCTTCAATATGAACAAGGTCACGCGGAGGTTGATAAATATAGAAGTAGCGGTTGAAGTTGACCTCATAACCGACCTTGGTCTTGGACTCGTCCACCCAGGCGTCGGGTATGTGGGGCAAAACCTCGCGCTTCATGTACTCGTCCACGTCTTCCTTGAGCGGCACGTTCTCGTAGTCACGCAGTTCGGGATCGGGCTCGGGATTGCCCTTGGCGTCGGTGCAAACATCCGCCGTTTCATCCCGTTCCGCCAGGGCCATGAGGATGGCCTTGAAGAGCGCGGCGGGAATCTTGATGCCTGCCTTCTTTAGCGACGTCTGAACGATCTCCGAGAAGCGGGCGCGGTTTTTGAAAATGCCCTTCTCGACCAGTGTCCGCAGAGCAGACAGGATGGCTTCCTGAATCTTGTGTCCTTCTTCAATTTCGGCTTGAGCGGCCTTCGTATCCTTTCGCTTTTTGCTAGAGGCGAGGTTGGCGAAGGCAGTAGTCTCCTTGATGTTGGCGATGCGGACTTCTTCCACCGAGAAGTTGAGCCGCAGAGGACGTTCTACCGTGATACGCCGGTAGCCGAAGTCCTCATTATCGAAAATGCGGACATGATCCGCGTCTCGTAAATTCCCATAGAGCCGGGTGATCTCGTCGCGTTGGTCGTCGCAGACCTCGTTGCGCTTATTGCCGAGGGACTTGCGCATCTTCTTAAAAAATATCGTTCCGTCCACTAGTTGAATCTTGCCCCTACGCCCCGGCTTCTTCCGGTTGGTGACGATCCAGAGGTAGGTGTAGATTCCGGTGTTATAGAAGAGCTGATCCGGCAGGGCGACAATGGACTCCAGCCAATCGTTCTCGATGATCCAGCGACGGATTTCGCTCTCTCCCGATCCCGCCGCGCCGGTGAAGAGCGGCGAACCGTTAAAGACGATTCCAAGGCGAGTGCCACCCTCCTTGGGGTCCTTCATCTTACTGATCATGTGCATGATAAAGAGAAGGGAGCCGTCATTGATGCGGGGCAGTCCTGCGCCGAAACGTCCTCCGAAGCCCTGTTCTTCGTGCTCGCGCGTAATGAAATCGGCTTCCGGCTTCCACTCCACGCCGAAAGGCGGATTGGCCAGCATGTAATCGAACTTATGGCGCGGAAACCGGTCGTCGGTAAAACTGTCGCCGAAGGCAATGTGCTCAATATCCTGCCCCTTGATCATCATGTCAGAGCCGCAGATGGCGTAGGCCTGGGCGTTGTAGTCCTGTCCGAAGACCTCCAGGCGGGCGTCGGGATTGAGCTCGCGCACGTAGTCCTCAGCCACGGACAACATGCCGCCTGTCCCGCAAGCCGGATCATATAAGGTCTTCACGATTCCTTTGGTGGTTAGGATGTCACCGTCAGGCAAAAAGAGAAGATTCACCATGAGGCGAATGACTTCACGGGGGGTGAAATGATCGCCGGCCTCTTCGTTCGATGCCTCATTAAATCGCCGGATCAGCTCTTCGAAGACATAACCCATCTCGATGTTCGAGACGGCATGCGGATGCAAGTCGATATCGCAGAACTTGGACACTACCAGATAAAGCCGGTCGGCTTTGTCGAGCTTGGCGATATGTTCCTCGAACCCGAAGTGCTCGATGATCTCTCGGGCCCGCGAGGAGAAACCCTTGATGTAGTTGGTCAGATTTGCGGCGATGTTGTTCGGATCGCCTTTGAGCTTGTCGAAGGTGTAGCGGCTTGTATTGTAGAAAGGCACGCCCGTGACGCGGCAGAGAATGGGATCGACGTTTTTGACCTTACCGCCCGAGAGTTTCTTCTGTTGTTCGAGAATCTTGTCCTTGGTGGGCTCCAGGACGCAGTCGAGACGGCGAAGAACGGTCATGGGTAGCATGACGTCCTTGTACTGGTTTGGTCGGTAGGGTCCGCGAATGAGGTCGGCAACCGACCAAATGAAACTGACTTTTTCGCCGAAATTGTTCATGGCTGCTCCTAATCCTGATCGGGGCCCAGGTCTGCGAAATCAATCATGTTTGCAGACAGCGTCAACTTGCCTCGTTCGATCATCTTTTCGCAGAAGGCTTTCAGTTGGGCCTTGGCGAGTTTTGAGGGCACGGATTGTCCGTTTTCCCACCGGTTGACGGTTGCGTAGCTGACGCCGAGCTGCCGAGCCAGGTCCTCTTGGCTCAAGGCGAGCTGACGCCGCATCTCTTTTACCAACGCCGAAAAACTTCGACCCTCTGTGTCCATTTGCTGCACCTCTTGTCTGGATGGCAGACCACGGCCCTTGCCCGAATATAATAGCGTATGTTATATCGTTCGCAAGAGAAAAGCAAGAGAAATCCGCAGCTTGATCGAACCCGATTTCAGGATCGCCACTTGCCGGACGGAAGCGGCGTCAACCCTCGATTTCCTTGCACATCAACAACATAGAGCCAAGCGTGGAGGACACCTCCGTTGACCTGGACAGGGACCAGGACACGGCGGTAGAGGCAGGGACCGCCGGGGTGAAACCCCTCCAGCCGGTCAATAGCCGGAAGGCGGGTCTCGGGGTCGTCGAAAGTCAGAAGCTCCCCGTACACGGGGCCCCAGGGCGCGCCTGTGCCCTTTTTAGGGAGCCGGTCGGGGGTTGGCTCGGGATTGGACATGCAGGCCGTCACGTGGGCTTGTGTGGCCACGTCGGCGAGTGGATTGGTGGTCCCGATGGCAATGACGTCCTCCTCTGGAACCTCCAGAAACGGGATTCCGGAGGATGTCTCGAAGAGGCGGCCGTGGACCACGGCGTCCTCCACCGTCAGGACGCCCCGGCAAAAGCGGTCGTGGTTCCAGAAACCGCGCTTCAGGGTGCCGTAGACGAAGAGTCTCAGCATTCCGGTTGTGTTCGCGTTCGAGGGTTCTGTTGGATTCATTGCTGGGTTCATTGGGGTGTCTGTCACTGTTCCGCCCCCTTTCTCTCCTGGGCGACGAACTCGAAGGGCTCCACCGAATACGCGGCCAGGTCCTCGCGCCGGAACACCACCAGGCTCATGGGCGGGACCGGAAGCTCCCTCCAGCCTTGTTCCTCCGCCAGCACGGCGTCGAGGTACGCCGGGTCCGACGCGTAGAGGACGGCCTTCCGGCGGGGATGCCACCGCATTTCCAACGGCCGGTTCCCCTTGAGCACGATGATGGTTTCCGGATCGGTCCGGCAGGCGATGACGGCGGTGATCTGACCCCGGCAGCGCCGGAGGCGCGCCTTGAACCGCTCGATATCCATGGCACCGTCCCGCGCGGCATTCGCGGCCAGGCGGAACAGAATCTCGCTGTCCACCTCGGCGAAGCGCCGCATCTTCCAGCGCCGGAACAGGTAGTCGGCGTTGTAAATGGTGCCGTTGTGGGTGCCGATCACCTCCCCGGCTCGAA
>JAQTRE010000064.1 GCA_028711995.1 Dehalococcoidia bacterium
GCGGCAGGAGTCTGTCCAAGGCCCGGTAGAGCCGGTCGTCATTGACCTTCTCCTCCGGTATCCCCAGCATATCCCCTAGGCAGCTCCGTTCATACAGGTGCTCGGCAATCCGCAACTCGCTGGACGGTTCACAAAGACGCATCAGCACCAGGGTCAAAACCATCATCGGCCAAGGTATATCTTCCCGGCCTTCCGGCATCAGCCGTTCCAGGAGGGAAACCAGTCCCAGTTTATCGGCCAACTCCAGGCCGAGCCAGTAGCCGCCAAAGTCGCGTACCCGCTCCACGCGCACCCGTTTGGCATCCACCTCCACCCATCCCGGCTCTCCTTCCTCATCAAACAGACGGCTTTGCCAGGAATTCCCTTCCCTTTTGGCTGCCTGCTGGACGCCCAGGCGTTTGGCTTCGTCCACATCTCCCAAATAGGCCACTACCCGTTGCCGAGGTCCTCGCTCCGTCCGGTATGATTCCACCAACTCCCAGTAGATGTGTTCCTTCTCTCCCCTACTCCGGCGACATCTCCTGAGATACATGAGCACATTATAGCGACTTTCGTAAATCCAAAAGTCTACACTACATCGGGTTTTGCAGGACACTCAGCTTTGCACGATGACCCTTTCTCCGGTCTGCCCAATCTACAAAAACTCATGAAAAACTATTTTAAAGCTTAAACTGCGGAAGTTGGGTTAGTGTTAAGACCGATGATACGCGAAGCGCATCCGATTGCAAAGCACGGATAATGTCGGCTCTGTGTCGCACTGTAAGACGCTGACACTATGCTACAAAAAGGGGATTCCATTCGCTGTCGCCACAGAAGTTGGTATCGTTGTCCAGGGAAAATGTCAGGGTTTGATGTTCAGCGATTTTGTCAGTGGAGTTATGGACATACCAAGGCAAGTCTCTCCTCTCGTGCAGGTTGTGATGACAGGGAAGGCACTGCTCCGATCTCATTAAGAGTCAGGACCCACCTGAAAGAAGCCTGTCCCCGGATATATTATCGCAGTCTCATTCTAGCTGAAGATCTACAGTGAACCCCTAGGGGAATATCCTCCTCAACGCCTCGGGGTTTGCATTCTAGGGCTAGAAGATGACAAGCGTCTCAACCAGCGTCAAAATCGAGCCGCTGATCAGGCTGGCGCTGCCCCTCAAGTCGTTTCTCAATTAGCGCGGTCCCCATAAAAGTGAGTACTGGCTCACCTCTTTGATTAAGCAACCTCATAGCGCAACGGACAATACCAGCAGTTGGATCAGACTTGGATTCCCGTTTGGACAGTGGTTCCTCTTCCCATACAATGCGATCGCCCGGACGAGCAGGAAGCAGGAAACGAACTTCGTCCCAGCCTAATCCGGTGATGTACGCCCTTTTGGGCTCCTGCTCTCTGACCAGCTTGACCCAAATTGCCATGAGGAGGACCGCTGGCGCAATTACACCACCGAACCTGGACGTCTTGGCAAATTCAGGATCGGTGTGAAATGGGTCAGGGTCCCATTCTTCGCCAAATTCCACGATCTTCTCTTCGGTGAGAAGATACTCTTTGGACCTGTACTTCTCGTGTAGCTTGATATCTTCGTAATATGCTTTCTGCATAAGTTGGTCCATTCCAGTGGAAATGGCGACGACATTGCCACTAGGCGCCTCGCGTTGTCGTTACGTCGGACGTAGGTTCTACGAACCGTAGGAGACGGCATGAAATCGGGCAAGTACAATCCTTCTGCCCGAAGCCAAAAACCGGGAAAGGACGCCTGTGATGCCAAATGTGCAGACCTTTTTATCCTTCATCTTGTTCCTACCTTGCTCATCCCTTTTGTTGTCAACCGAATTACTCGAGAGATTATGCCTGGTGCGGATGACCCGTCAATCCTCTGCTTTTGCGGGTGGATACGAGACATATGCGTCAATCTGCTGATTCTTTGGCCTCAGGTGAGTCCGTTCCCTTATCAGTACGTGGGCTCCATTTCTCCATATTCTCAGCCATCTCCCTAAAGGACTTTGCGAGAGCTCGGTAGTCAAATGAATAGTAAATGTGTTGGCCAACGCGTTTCCTCTGCACCAAATCATTCGCTGTCAATATTGAGAGATGGTGAGATACCGCCGGTTTACTCATATCGAAGTAGCTCGCTATCTCGCCTGCGTCCATGCTGCCCTTTGTTCCCAGCAAATAAATGATAGATACCCGGGTCAGGTCGGACAAGGCGGACAGCACTTTCACATCTTTGGGATACCTCTTCGGTATATCCAACTTGTTGGTCGAGCGCCATGCGTTCCCGGTCGAATGATCTTGAACAGTCATCTTATGATAAAACCTTCAATCTATACTTCACTCGAAAAGTATATCATCTTTGTTTAATTATGCAACCATCTTTCATTCATTGTTTGACTGGAGGCTTCGAAAGGCCAACTCTTGGAACTACAAGATTCCTTCGAATTGTGCAACCATGTGTCGAATCTCCAGAGTCTGACGGGTGGGACATTGTATGTCTGCACATCTCGCTGCCGATAATGACATCCTTGAACACGATCACTATAGGACATGATTGAGATATGACATTCCGAAGATATCCGCCCCTTACGACCTCTTTAATCGAATAGCAGGCACCTCTCCCAGAGGCTATTTGTTAGGCTGGAAATCGTCGGACTCAGATCGCACCAGCGACCTGCCAGCCCTCGTGGATGGCATCGGCGATCCGGCGAGCCCCGGCGCAATCACCGACAGCGTACAAATTCGGCCTATTATTCAAGGGCAGCTTACCTTTGAGAATTGAATACAGGGAGTCCTCAGCCTTCATACCAACGGCGAGCACTACAGTATCGGCGGAAATGGATTGCTCCTGCCCGTTGCAGTTCACCTGGACCGTACTTTCGGTGATCCCGGTGAGCCGGGTCTTTGCTCGCATCTCGACGCCGAACTTCTTAAGTCTGTCCAAAGTGAAAAAGCGACTAGCCGGGCCGATATCCGCCCCAATGCGATCCAGCATCTCGACGATGGTCACTTGCTTGCCCTTCTCCGCAAGGAACTCGGCCGTCTCGCAGCCGATGAGTCCCCCGCCGACCACCACGACTTTCCCACCGACCTCCCTGCCTTTCAGCATTTCGGTCGCGAGAATAACGTTATTCCTCTCGATCCCCAGAATATCAGGCACGATTGGTACAGCACCGGTGGCGACAATTACATCGGTGAATCCGGAATCTAGGATCGCCTTCGGCGTAGCATTCTTGCCGAGTTGCACCTTTACGCCCAGTAATTGCATCTGCCGGCTCAAGTACCGGTTCACGTTGGCTATCTCTTCCTTATGCGGCGGGATCGAAGCCAAGTGCAGATTTCCACCGAGTTTATCATTGCGCTCCCAGATGGTTGGACGGTGCCCCCGTACGGCCAGCATTCTAGCTGCCTCCATGCCCGCCGGTCCTCCGCCTATTATCAGGACATCCTTTGCTTTGCTCGTGGACTTCACCGGCTCTTTCCACTCCCTGCCCACCTCCGCGTTGACGGTACATTGAACAGCGGCTTCCCTATCGCCGTCTCTGGCGGAGTGAATGGCACTTTCCAGGCAATAACAGCAGCCGAGGCACATCCTAATTTCATCAAACCTGCCTTCTCTGGCTTTGTTGGGCAGTTCGGGATCAGCGATCAGCGCCCTTCCCATAGCCACAAGGTCCGCTTTACCTTCGGCGATGATTCGATCGGCGAGGATGGGGTCGTTTATCCTGCCTACCGTGGTCACCGGTATGCTCACCACTTTCTTGATGGCTTCGGCCAGATACACAAATGCCCCTCGGGACACCGACATCGGCATCATAGGGGTGGGGGATTCGTGCCAGCCGGCCCAGCAGTGAATGATATTCGCTCCCGCATCCTGAGCCATGCTGGCGATGACCTGTGAAGCTTCGATTGTCTTCGGGACCCCTAAACATTCATCGATGCTGAGCTTGCAGGAGATGGGGAATCCCGGCCCCACGTTCTGCCGGATGGCTTTGACGATCTCCACCAGGAAGGCGGCCCGGCCAACGGCGTCGCCACCGAAGCGGTCAGTCCTCTTGTTGGTGATTACCGACATGAACTCGCTGATAAGGTAGCCGGAGTTGCCTACCAGTTCCACGGCGCTGAATCCGGCTTTCTTGGCTCTTAATCCTGCCTCGGCGAACTTCTCAATAATCGCTTCCACCTGGCTAGTGGTAAGCTCACGGGGCATCTCGCCGGTGTAGCGCGACGCGATGGCAGAGGGAGCCACTGGCTGTACTCCCATCACCCGCCCCGGCGTATAGCGGCCGGCGTGAATCAGTTGCTGGCAGGGGTGCGCCCCTTTTTTCTTGATGGCGTCCGCGAGCCTGCTCAGGCCGGGGAGATATTTGTCGTCGTCGATGTTCAACCCTCCGCCAGGGGATCCCTGGGGATAGTCGACGCAGGCACCTTCCAAAGTGATCATCCCCACACCACCCCTGGCCCGTGCGGCATAATAGGCGATGTTACGCTTACTGACATACCCTCCCGGGTCGTTGTAGCCGGTGCCCATCGGCGCCATTACAATCCTGTTCCTGAGGGTCATTTCTCCTATGGTAATCGGCTGAAACAAGCATTGCAGCACTTATGCCTCCTTGGTCTTCTGAGCGGAGCCGCACCCCCGGCGCGTGATTCGTTTAGTCTACAAGTTGCGCATCGTTTACTCGGCTTCGGCAACCATCCGCTCGATAATCTCGCGGCACATCGATATACCCTTGATCCTTCCGGCCACCTGCCTGTGGGGGAAGGCTGCGTTGTTCTTCGCCCTCGATCAGCGTGTTTCGTCCCATCGAATAGCCAGCCAACCGGTAAAGCCCCGCTGATTTAGCCGGTGTGGTTTCGTGGCATTAACCAAGACTCTGTGTCGTCCGCTGGATGATCTCGTTTTGGAGCCCGATGCTCAGGTCCACGAAATGGGCGCTATATCCTGCTACCCTGACGATCAAGTCGCCATGGTTCTCGGGATGTTTCTGGGCGTCCTGCAAGACCTCGGGACTGACCACGTTGAACTGCACATGCCAGCATCCCAGGTCAGCCCATGTTCTCAGATATGCCACGAACAACGCCTTGGCCTTTCCTTCAAGGAACTTGGGGAAGAACTTCTGGTTCAACAGCATTGAGTATTTCGGATTCACTTTGCCCACTGATTTGAGCACTGCCGTCGGGCCGTTAGTATCTCTCCCGCGCATCGGGGATATACTGCCGTCGGCAAATGACTCATCGGATCTTCTTCCATCGGGAGTCGACAGCGCTCCGATGCTCCACGGAAAGTACATCGAGGCCGTGCTGCCTTCCAGAGTAAACATGAAACCGGATTCTGTGCGGAAGCGTTCGACTGCGTATTGCTCGCGATTGCAGATTTCCCGAGCCAGCAGGTCAACGTAATCATCGTCATTCCCGAACTTCGGCGACTTCCGCATCTTTTTGAACAACTCATCCTTACCCTTGAAGTTGTTTTTCCAGGCATCGATCAACTCCGCCATGCTGACGGTCTTCTCGTCAAATACGAGCTTCTTGATGGCCGCCATCGAATCGATGACGTTCATCTGGCCCACATTATGGACGGTGGGCAGGGAATGGTAGAATTCCTCCATGCAATCCTGGCCTCGCTCAATGCAATCGTCGGTCAAAGCAGACATGAGGGGCCGCTGAAGAGTCCGCCTGTAGAGGGAACAGGCCAGAGCTTCGACCTTCGCTACATGCTCGATTTGATAGGCCCACTGGGCTTCATAAGCGTCCAGCACCTCGTCGAACGATTTGAATGTGGTGGGGTCAGGGGTAACACAGCCCAATTGGATCCCTGTGGTCATGCTCTTACCCTGGTTCATGGCAACTTCCAGGACCTTGGGCACCAGGAGCGCGGCAGCTAGTCCATGAGTTTTCTGCATGGCCTTACCCGGGATTATCGGCTGGAGGCATCCGCCGGATGTCCAGTTCCGCGCATCTCTGAGCGGAATTCCCCTGTTGAGTAGATAGGGAATGACCGCGTTATCATTGATAAACGCCGGATGGCCGATGCCGGTTCGTATCATGTCTATGGCTCTGCTGATCAGCTCCGGGTTGATGGTGGGATGGTATCTCAGCACGATGCTGGGCTGGGTTGCCTGTATCGCTTCACAGGCATCGATAATCAGGAAAGACATTTCATTGGTAGCATCGTCACCGTCCGGGGTGACGCCTCCGATATTGATGATCTGATACAGGCTGGCACCTTCCTCACCGCGATGAACGGCCGAGGTTTCTACCTCGCCGATTTCCTCCATTTTCATCCAGGCACATTCCAGAAGCTCCTGGGCTTGTTCCCGGGTGATCCTGTTAGCCTCGATGTCCTTCTGATACAATGGGTTCAGCAATACGTCCAATCGGCTGCCTTCGCCCTGGCCGTGGTACTCGATAAACCGGGTGACCATGTGAGTCAGGTACCACGCCTGCAAGGCCTCGTGAAAAGTCCGCGGGGGATTGCCGGGTATCCAGTCGCATACCTCCGCGATCTGTAACAGCTCCTCGCCGCGTTCGGCATTCTGCTCTTTGGACGCCATTTCTCTGGCCAGCGCCGCATATCTGCCGGAGAAGCTGATCAACGCCTTGCCGGCGATGATCATGGCCTGGAGACTATTGAGCTTGTCGATATATGCATCGCTGGAGATACTCTCCTCTTTGAGCTCAGCTCCAAGCCGGCGCAGCCTGTCTTCGGCCTTACCGATGACTCCATTGAGACCAAGATCGAAGAGTGTGTGATAGTTGGGAGACCCCAACCCCTTCTGTGACGACCATTGCGCGGCCCAGGTCATCTCCGTCTTACCACCAGGGCCCAGAACCTTCTTTATCTCGTCAGGCAAAATTGAAAACATTCTGTCATCAATGGTTTTTCCTTTCCAGTAGTTGCGAATCTTCTCCCACTCTGTCCTGCCGCATTCATCCACCATGTGCGCCAGATCGCCCTTAATGGCCTTGTCCATATCCTTCCACTGGAGTTCCGGGTGGATGGGCAGACCATAAGGGTCGCTGGCGATATTCCCCACGATCAGTTCATCATCGCTGATGTATACCGTCATGTGGCTCAGAATATGATCCAGCGCCCTAGCTCTCCGGATAACCTCAGGCTGTCCCTCGGTGGACTGGTAAGATTCGGTCATCAATCTTGCTGTCTCAAAGCAAATCCTGACCCCCGGCAAATAGGTGAATTGAGTTGTCGAACGATCCAATCCACCATCTATCCTGGTAACTACCGTGCTCTTGCGAACCCTTTTGCTCTTGAGCTTTCGAGGCCTCTCACCGCTGGCGAATCGCGACGGCTTTTGTGCACCGGTTGACATCTTCACGACCATGATTTGACCTCCTTCTTTCGTTCGTGCATTAGAAACGCTTTGTACCTCATAGGGAGTTCGGCTATCCTCGCCCCCTGAGATTTCTTCACTCCATCTCGGTCCTATTATCGATGATGTTCTACAGCCTAGATGCTGGCGTGGACTTCTTGCCCGTAGGAGGCTCTCCGACTCAGGGATGCTTCATCAGCAACCCGTGAAACGGTGCATCCACCACAAGGGAAAGTTCTGACTGCTGCCTGAAAATCTGTGGGGCCATTCCTCCACCGCGATAAGTTGCCATCCTTGCATTGCATCATATTTCCTGTGCTATTGTGACTGTCATGGGCACTGATGTTGAACGGTCTTCCCGGTGCCGCCTCCCACTCAAGATTGCCCGAGCGGGCTGCCTTCGCTATCTCGGCCGGATCATCCGATTTGGCCAGAAGCACTTGAAGATACACTGGAGCTGACAAACTTGATATTGCCCCAACCCTCAGTTCGGACATCTGATTGAAGACATTAGCATAGAAGCTCTCGGAGTAAATCCAATCACCTCCCGCATAGTCTGTGGATAAGGTGAGGCAAGAATTCCTGCTGGTTTGCTTCATCCCTCACTTCCTCAGTTCATCTTACCTCATACGAATACACACGCTCTTCTTTGAGAGAAGTCAAGGTGTAACCGATACAGGCTCAGCTGGCTATATGACCTTTGCATCTTTAAGAGCGGTAATGCTGTCCCATCCATAGCCCAACTCCTGGAGGATCTCCTCAGTATGTTGGCCAAGCTCTGGAGCATGGGTTCTCACCCCGCCCGGAGACTCACTCAATTGGGTAACGATTCCCACAGCGTCTATTTTGCCAGCTACAGGGTGATCATACGTTGCTATGTAGTCATTTTCCCGAATCTGAGGGTCCGTATTAATGAAGTGATTGAATGTATTGACCGAACCCCATATGACCTTACGCCCTTTGGATGCCTTCATCCACTCGGCAAGTGTCATACCCCTGAAGGCTTGATCCAGAATGGCGATGAGGGCCTCGTTGTTTGCATATCTTAAATCGTGCGACGTGAATCTGGGGTCAGATTCCAGGTCCTTCTTGCCCAGCGCCTCACAAAAATCGTGCCAGTATGGGTCGGTCTGTGTCATACCCAGCGCAAGCGGGAGGTCGTCCTTTGTGAAGTAGTAGTTCCACATAGGATTCCCAGCCGTCTTCCTGCTCTTTCTAGGTATGTCGGCTTTAGTGGCCAGACAAGCCTGAAGCCCTAGAGACGCAAAGTCCATGAGGCTGCCGATCAACGAGCCGTGTACTAGTTGTCCCTCCCCGGTACGCTCACGATGAAAGAGGGCGAGCATGATTCCATAAGCCAACCATACCGCTGTAACGTTATCTCCCATTGCTGGCACGGCTCCGGGGTACCGAGTCTCAGCTTCACCCAACGCGTCGATTATTCCTGTCCTGGCAAGGGCAAGCCGCATCGTAGCCGTCCCTGTCCTTGTCAGGACCGCTGAGACCCCAAGCAGTCACCTCGGCGAATATGATCTTGGGGTTCACCTTACGCATCGTTTCGTAGTCGACTTCAAGCTTCTTTTGAACATAGGGCAAACAACTCGTAAGAAAAATGTCCGCTTTCTTGACTAATTCGTAAATAATGTCTTTACCTTGTTGGGTACTCAAATCCAGCGTGAGGCTCCTCTTATTACGATTAGTCAACTCGAACGTCCAATTATACTCAAGGATCGGCACACCGAGGACCGCCTCAATACCTCTAAGCGGATCGCCACGCAATGGCTCCACTTTGATCAGGTCAGCCCCCATGTCCGCCAGATGGCGGCCACATCGCGGAGCTGCGAAGAACGTCCCCAACTCCACTACCTTTATCCCCTCCAGTGGTCCCATTTTCCCTTACCTCCTTTCTCATGAAATAGCGTAATGCAATATCTGAGTTGTTGGATCTCTTCTCGATCGCGCTAATCGCAGCTGCTTCCGCTGGACCATTACCAGGAGTGACTGATTCCGCCTAAAGGACACGCCTCTATACAGGCAAGATGTCTCTCTCCGCTGATAGGCTTGCACGAGCTGCAAAGGTACTTGAGCTTTTTTTTCACCGTTTCCTTCACCATGGAGACGTTGTCATCATAATCATCCGGGATCACTTCAAATACATGCTCCGGGCAAGCCTTGACGCAACTCCCGCACCCATCGCAGAAATTGGAATCGATGGTGATCCAATACTCTCCGGAGCCGTCGTTGTAGCCGTATTGAGCGATGTAACCTGAAGCCATTTATCCCCCTCGCGCCTGTTTTTCCATTATGGCTTTGGCAAACAAGGCTGCCCCCAGGGCGCCAACTATTTGGGGTTCGGGGCTGATCATGGCCTTGACCCCGAAGGCTTTTTCCACTCTCTGAACTACTCCCCTGTTTTTTGCTATGCCCCCCGTGATGGCAAAGTCCGGCTCCATTTTTATCCGCTGGATAAGAATATGAACTCGACGAGCGAGGCCATCACAATATGCCGCCAGCACTTCATTCAATGGCACCCCGTCCTGCAGAAGGCTGAAAGCCTCTGATTTGGCGAAGACGACACACGTGCTGCTAACGGGCGGGATTTCGCCGACAATATCGAGAGATCGATCGCCAATCTCATCTACAGGCACACCCAGCATCTCCCCGATGATTTCCATCGATCGGCCGGTTCCCGCCGCGCACTTGTCATTCATGAGAAAATGCGTAACTCGACCTGTTTCGTCACAGTGGATGCCTTTACAGTCTTGGCCGCCCATGTCGAGGATGGTTCGAACCGATGGAAAGAACCAATGAGCTCCTCGTGCGTGACAACCGATTTCTGTTATCGTCTTGTTCGCAAAGGGGACATTGACTCGACCGTAGCCGGTGCCAACTGTGTATTGAATGTTCTCGAGCTTCATTCCTGTATCTTTCAGGGCGAGGTTCAATGCATCTTCGGCGGCACGCGGGCTATTTGACCCCGTATACATCCCGCTGTAACAACAAATCTGGCCGTCAGTGAGAACCAATGCCTTGGAACCCACTGACCCGACATCAACACCAGCGACAATGTTTTTAGCTTTCGTCCAGTCTCTGTCCGGATCTTTCCAGGAATATGCCGACCATCTGGTAGATTGCTTGACCAACATAACCTCCTCCTTCTAGTGCTGCGCCAAAAGAGCCGCCCCCAGGGCACCTACCATGTATGGGTTTTCCGGCACCCTAACGGGAACGCCTAGTTGCTCTTTGGCAAAATCGATTACCCAGCCGTTGGTGGACACACCGCCGATCATTGATACCTCTGTTTCCATACCAAGGCGGTTCAACATGGATGTGGTCCTCGAGGCAATGGCATGGAGTATGGCCCGTACGATATCTTGCTTGGGCACCCCGGAATGAATGAGTGATACTACCTCTGATTCAGCGAATACGACGCAGGTTATGTTCATATCGACTTTATTTTGTGAAGAACGGGCTAACGACTCCATATCATCGAGCTTCGTCTCTAGGGCCCAGGACATGTTTTCTGCGAAAGCTCCCACCCCTGCGGCACACTTCTCGTTAGTGACGAAATCGATGACCTTGCCACTGGCATCGCACCGGATTCCTCTACCTTGCTCAGCCCCCACATCGATAACTGTTCTAACCGAAGGGAAGAGCCAAGTTATGCCCTTTGCATCGCATACAGCCTCAGTCATCTTTTCGTTGGTAAGGCCCACATGCCTTTTCCCAGCACCCGTGGCCACGATAGATTGCACATCCGCCCGGGATAACCCGGCCCTCGTCAGGGCCTCATCCAACGCCCGTCCAGATGATTCACGTATATCGCCACCTGTCAGGATCATGCTCTGGGAACGGATATTGCCTCCGCTTCCGTTGCCGTTTTCAAAAACAACGATTTTTGTATTTCGGGTTCCGACATCAATACCGGCGCTTATCATTTTGGCCTCCATTATTTTTAGTTGAGCATCCTTTTCAGTCCAAGGCTTTCCATGAAAGCATCAACGCGATCCAGTGTCTGTCCCTCATTAAATTGCCTTGGGTCGGCCATGTTTCCCTCATAAGTGGCCACCGCTATGCCTGCCTCTTTCAGGGCCAGTCGGTTTTCCATGGAGCCGAAATTCAAGCCCTCGCAACCCCGGTTGAGGTGTATCAAGACGCCATCCACGTGGTAAGCCTTCACCAGACGCAGCATCTCGAAGCTTTTCCACGCGGGAGTATTCAAACACTTGAGTGTCGAGTGGGCAAGATACCAGCCAACCATGGCTCGAATGGCTTGGTCGCGGGTTCTGATTGGTACGCCCAGTTCGTCGGGGGTACGAGCAGGTACCAGCTTTCCATTCTCTTCCTCGAAATGACCGGATAGAACCAGACTGTAATAAGAACCCACGCACGCTGCGCCGTACTCCTCCATGCGCTTGAACAGCTTGAAGGAGTACCATGGCGGCTGGCCATCGTGCAGCACGCGGCAATGTTCGGTAGCCAACGCAGCGATCTGCTGATCGATACGATCCTGCACCTCGTCTCGCAACATTCGGAAAAGCTCAACAGTTTCTTTCTCATGTCTTTGGAGCATGCCGATGACATACAGGCTATAGAGTTGCGTTTGATCCAGAGGTGCGGGAATGGCCGTATTCAACAGGCTTATCTCGGCCCACAGTTTCGTGGAGTTCCAGTCATTTCTGATCGCTTGGATCATCTTCTCGTCATCGAAAGTCCGGCCTGTGGTCTTTTCCAGCCACGCGATATAATCATGACATTGTCCGACAACATATTCTGTGATCAGAGGCGTCTTATCACTATTAGCTTCGATTAACGGTATATCGATGCAAAAATAGGGAATCTTGTAATGCTCACTGACAAGTTGATACCATTTTCCGTGGGTATCACACTCGTGCCTGGTGAAGCAGAGGTCCGGTCTTGGAGCCGGTCCTCCCAGAGGACTGCGGTTCAGATGCATAGCACCGATATAGCAAAGGAAATAGCCGCACATATCCGGCGCGAATCCTTGTCCCTCGGCTTCTTCCAGGGCTTGCCTTACCAGGTCGGGACTATTAGCGATGGTCGCCCCCCAAGGTTCACCTCCCAGGTGTAATGTAGCGCCGATCCCAGGAGTCAGTGGCAACGGTGTGGCTGACCCCGATACAAGAAGCGTGCCTTTTTCCTTGGCAGCTAAGACGGCCTGGTAATGCTTTCGCCTGATTTCCTTCGCCTTCGGCCAGCAATCCAGCGGCTTGGTTTTGTACAGTGTTTGCTTATTCATCATTGCCCTCACAAAAACATTATTTTAGAACAGACTTTGTACGCCGACCATGTCAAGAAAGGCCTCGACCCGGGTGCGGAACTGCCCGGCGGGGGTTGTAATATCTATTTCCAACCTCAATGTCGGAATCCCTTCAGCTTCAAGCACCCTTTGTAGCGGAGGTATGTCAAACTCATGCGGATCACAGAATTTCTGCTGTATGATAATCGCGCCCTGCACCTTATATTCTTTCGCCAGCTTGAGTATGTGCTCAAAACGATGCCTTTTTTCGATATCTTTCTCCGGGCAGGGAGGACGGTCCACATAACGTGAAGCAATTGCATGGATCCGGTCCTGCTCAGGGATAACCTCATTCCAAAAATATCTGGAACCGGTACAGTGATCATCTATGACAAAGATTGCCCCCAGCGACTCAGCGAGCTTCAAAAGCCCTGTATCATCATTCTCGCTACCCAGCACCATGAGTCGAACCTTGTCAGTGGCCTTATTTGCGCTACCGTTGCCATTCCGCCGGAGCTCTTCGATGGTTCGTTCGAGCATAAGATTGTGGTCGGCTTTATCCATCACCATGCTCGAGAGAACCATCTGCATCGCCTGAACACCGGAGATAGGCGGGTTCTCAGAACGTCTCGTTTCGTATATTTGTTTCATCAGACGGCGATTGGTGTTGTAAACCGCGATAGCGTTATCAAGGGATTGTTCGATAATAGGATGTCCTGTCCATTTCTCCAGGGAGTTCTTGAAATGTGCCAACTGTCCGGCAAGAAAGGTCTTGGCTCTCGGTTCATAGACCCTCACCGGCATGTTCAGATAGTATACATAGTCCATGGGAACGTGTTCCTGCCAGCTTCGGAAGGTTTGGCGCAGGTGCAGGCAGGAATGCGCCATCACAATGCCATCCAAATAGTCATAGCGTCCGAGCAAACCTTGAGCAAGGCAATCCCGAGAAAATGGGCAATACATGCTGTAGATGTGGCGCTCAGTGACATCCTGAGGTTCATGACTTCCAAAAACTCGCACTGGAAGCGCGCCGGAGGCGTACAACAGCTCCTCGGGTACGTAACTGCAAAAACCTCCTACAACCCTTCCCCCACTTTTCGCTTTCCATTCATTTGCATAATTGTGTCTATTACTGAAGACCTCTTCGTATTCGGTCATTTCGTATTCGGTCATTTTTCGCTCCTATCCCCTATGAACAGCATTAAACTATGAGTTAACTATTTATACATATATTGTAAATGCATACTGGAGTTTTGTCAATAGCCTGTACAGGGTCCTTAATCCGTGGATTGGTGAGCCTTTTAGATTCAGTTTGAATTGGGTTAAACTATCACCAGCGAGGTGATGGTGAGATGAGAAGAAAGAAAGGGAATCTATCGTTTTTGGGGGTGGAGCTTGCCGGGGGGTTGGATGAGAAGATGACGGCGTGGGGTGGCGCATCGCTGCTGGTAGATTTAGGGCGAAGGTGTGGAGCAATGGAGACGGCGGAGCGGGCATTGCTGAAGAATCCTGGAGGGTATGGAAAGAGGAAAGAAACGGAATGATCCGGGAGTGGTCCGAAGTTGCATACGTGCCGGCCCGAAAACAGGAGCACAAGGAAGCTCGCCCGTATCGTTATGTGGGGATAAGGATATGCAGGCAGCAGAAGGAGATGTTTGCAGATGGGAGTCTGTCGCGCCACTATGCAGTGGTGAGCAACATTTGGGATATGGAAGGTCAGAAGTTACTGGAATGGCACCGGAAGAAAGCGGGAACGATAGAGCACATTCACCACGTGTTGGACAACGAACTGGCGGCGGGGGTATACCCGAGCGCCAAGCACGGAGCCAACGCCGCCTGGCTGAGACTTCAGGTGATAACCTATAACCTACTCGAGCTACTCAAGGCGGTGGCTCTGCTTGCTGAGTATGCCAAAGCCAGGCCGAAACGGCTCAGATTTGCCGTATTCACCCAATTTGGGCGCATCGTACGCCATGCGGGGCAAACGCTGCTGCGCATCAGTTAGCAAGCCTGGGCAGATATGATTCAGATGGCATACCAACGACTATTGAGACTCCGCTGGGAATCGGGTTAAGCGTGGGCAAGTTTGCAGGTCATTTATCCGAAAAACGAGGCTGATTTGACTATAGAAGGGGAAAGGCTGCTCTTGAGGGGGCAACAGGTAGTATAGAGGAATTCTATTCTCGAAAATGTGCGACAACAGGCCCTAAACTGACTCCGTAGCGTTGACCTTGAGCCCGTTGCGCTAACTTCTGGCAGCAAAAAACCATTCGGATGCTGCCCTGAACAGATGGCCTTCACCAATCCACGGATTAAGGTAGGGTCAGGACATATCGGACACGACCTCCTTCTCTGAACGATGCGTAAACCAATTCTGATGGAACCCTTCGGGGGTTTTGTAACCCAAAGCCTGATGAGGCCGCAACTTGTTCATAGACTCGATTCCATTCCGGGAGAGCTGCCTCAATCACGCCCGGATCGGCGGGCGGATCTGCTACTTGGTGGAATTCTTTCTCATCGTGCGGAGGACCGCTCTATCCGTCCATTGCCGGGGATAGGTGGGGCGATTGAAGTAATGGATCAACTTTGCCTCTTTGGCGGCACAGGCCAAATACTCCCAGAAACGCGCTGACCTCATCAGACTGTATAGCCCTGATCCCGAATGGAGACTCCCTGACTGACCGTCGCAAAAAGATACTCCCTTCCCGGCCCGCCGGAGCTGGATAATGGAATCGCCTCAGTACTGAATCTATCCACGCGGACTTCTCTTACCCGGACAATGAATTCTATGTCATGATTCCCTCCGAGAAACTGCGGATTTGTTCAATTGTCTGTAAACGTCTGTCGTCCATGATCAGCTGCATGTCCCCGATCATAAACGAGTTGCCCAAATCATTAAGGCTCATCTTACACTAGAAATCGATCTGCCCCTCGGGCTCATCTTGTGTTGGAAGAGACTGGCTATTGACAAAAATCCGACCTAGTGCTATTTTAAGTTATGTTAAATAATTAATTAATTGCAATTTCATTTGTTTCTTATTGTTTGTTACATATAAAAGATGCTCTTCAATTCTACATTGCAGTCAAGGTGATACTCTCAACATGCACTTTTGCTGTCGAGGTGATCCATGGTAAGGACGGCACGATTCACTGATGAAGAAATCATGCGAGCGCGCAAAATTCGAGACGAATTAACTACTGTGGTTGGGTTTCGTAAGGCCATCTCACTTTTCAAGGGCTGAACCTGGCCTTAATGTACACAAATCGGCTGAAGTCTTAGGCACAAGCCATTGCACGGTTTTTCGCGATTTCAGTGAGATTCGCCATCAACATAACGTTCCGAAAAAACAGTCTTGGGTCAGCGTGGCTGATTGTCTATCACCTTGGAGGATGAGCGAGAATTGTTCTGATGCTGCGAAGAGTTGGAGTCTATTCATGCCTGTCGCACGCCCACCAGCGCGATAGACGCTTCCCAGGGAGGATCATCAGAGAGTCCCGTTGATGTTTCGTGCGGAAGGATTCCAATATCATAGCCTTCAGCGCAGAACTATTTTGGACCACAATCACCAAACTTGTATTATAAGGAGGCCTTCATGCGGACGAGATTAACGGAATTGTTGGGAATAAGACACCCTATTATCCTGCCGGGAATGGCATATGTTTCTCTGGCCCCGCTGGCAGCAGCGGTCTGTAACGCTGGTGGCTTGGGAGTTCTGGGTATATATGATTCACCTGATAACCTGAGACAGTCCATTAGAAAGATGAGGGAACTTACCGATAAACCTTTTGGCGTGAACGTGGTCCCGATTGTCCCGGCGGTCGGTGAATTTGTCAAGGTAATTATTGAAGAAAAGGTCCCAGTAGTCACAAGCGGGCTTGGAGATCCGGCTGCGCTTATGGGAGGCAAGCGTCCCGGAATGCTCATGATCCCTGCGTGCGGCACAGTAGGGCAGGCGATAGCAGCTGAGCGAAACGGTGCTGACGCGGTGATAGTGACTGGGAGTGAAGCCGGAGGACACGTCGGCAACATCAGTACCCTGGTTTTGCTTTCCAAAGTAACTGCCCGTGTCAAGATTCCGGTAATAGCGGCGGGGGGGTTCTGTGACGGCAGAGGGCTAATAGCTGCTTTGGCTCTGGGTGCAGAAGGAATCGCAATGGGGACAAGATTTGCTGTTACACAGGAGTCTCCGATCCCACCTCAGGCTCAGCAAGTGTTAGTTGAAGCAAAGGAAGGAATGGCTACCGTGTCGACGCGCTATGACGGATTACCCCTAAGGGCTATCAAAGGGAGCAGTGTTACAAACTACCGGGGGTGGTGGTCACGACCGTGGGAGCTTTTGCCCCATGCCCAAGGTCTATCCAAAGCTTACAAGGTGCCCCGCAGCGAGACCATGAAGGTTGTTCCCGTGCTGAGAAAATTGAAGATTCCCGTGCTCCAGTTTGTATGCGGCATAGATATGGTAAGGAAGTTCGCCAGCGAAGGCGATGTGAAAGGGGGCGTCGGCCCGTGTGGCCAGGTTATTGGGTTGGTCAATGATATTCCTACCTGCAATGAGCTAATAGAAAGGATTATTGCCCAAGCTGAACGAACCTCGGAGTCCGTGCGTGCAAAGGCGCTCTTAAGCTAGTCTGCTCTTTGCAGAGCCTGTTGTGCAGTGATTATGAGAATCGAGGCCAGAGATAGGAAGCCAAACAGCATCTAACGAAATCGGCGGTTAAGGTGGCTGGGCCGTCACCAGAACATCTGCGAGTATAATCTGGCGTGTCTGCACACGGATAGAAAAGGAGGCGAAAATGTTAGCAAAGATATGCGCAGCCTGGTTTGGACTGATCAAGCGCAAGCCGATCATATGGATTCTAGTGGCTCTATTATTATTGATTCCGGCGG
>JAQTRE010000065.1 GCA_028711995.1 Dehalococcoidia bacterium
GGGCGCGAGCCCTACTGTCTCTACGAAGTGGATAGAGAGGCAAAGATAGCCCGGATCACCTTCAACAAGCCGGAGAAGCTGAATATGGCTGACTCCGAGGAATACATGCAGTTGACAGCCCGGATTATCGAAGCCGGAGAGGACCCGGATGTGAAGGTGATCATTTTGAAGGGTGCCGGAGATCATTTCTCCAGCGGGGCGGATACGTCTCTGATCATCGGCGACGATACGCTCAAACCGGGAGAGGTAGAGCGGCCTCGAAGCCAGGGATTCCGTACCGTAGAGTTGCGGAACTCGGCTTACGGGCGCAGGTCATTCAATCAGACACCCCATAACAGTCCCAAAGTGACAATCTGTCAGGTACACGGATATTGCTACGGAGGTCATTTCCAGATCGCTTCCGGTTGTGACTTCATTGTCGCCAGTGATGAGGCCAGGTTCACCCATCCCGGATACCGTTATATCGGTCCTATGGGCGAGGATATGGTTCTGATGATCCTCAAAATCGGCTTGACCAAAACCAAGGAGATTATGTTCACTGGTCGAGGGATGACTGCCCAGGAAGCGTTAGATTGCGGGATGGTCAACAAGGTTGTTCCTCTGGACAGTCTTGAGGATGAGACCAACAAGCTGGCGGAGTTGATTTGCCGCCAGGCTGCCGACTCGTTGTATATCGGCAAACAGAACTTCAATACGGCGTTGGCCATCATGGGAAAACAGGCGCAGGCTTCGGCCGGATTGGCAGCCCATGTGTGGGCGCATATGATGCGGAGCGAGCCGGATGAGTTCAATCTGATCCGGTCTGGGAGAGAGGGGGGCACGAAGGGTGCCTTGGCAGCGAACAAAGAGCGATGGAAAGATAGTTCGCTGGTGAAGCCGAAGGAGTAATGTTATGGCCATAAAGAAGCAGGAAAGCTACCAAATTGCGGATGCAAAGTTCTTCCAGAAGTCGGAGAAACCTTATTGTATTTATGAAGTCGATAGGGAGAAGGGGATTGCTACTATCACCTTCAATAAGCCGGAGAAGCTGAATGCGGCAACCCCGGGCGATCTTTTGGAGTTGAGAGACCGGGTGATTGATGCCGAAGAGGATACCGACGTCAAGGTTGTGGTTTTCAAAGGAAGCGGAAAGTGTTTTTCCACCGGAATAGATCTGGATTGGATAAAACAGGCCTACAATGAAAAAGGCAAGGAGAGGAGACCGAGCCAGAGATATCGGCATGCCCGTGCGGATAAACTCTACGGATTGAGGGGATTTTACCAGGTGGTGATGACCTGCCTCAAAGCCACGGTTGCTCAGGTTCACGGGCAGTGCTACGGCACAGGGTTCCAGCTTGCTGCCGTGTGCGATATCACTATCGCCAGCGATGACGCTGAATTCACTGATCCCACTTATCGCTATATCGGGGCCTCACCGGTAGACATGGTCCTCCTCTTCCACACCATCGGGCTGAAGAGAACCAAAGAGATGATGCTCACCGGAAGGCCAATCGGCGCCAAAGAGGCCGTCGAAGCTGGGTTGATCAACCGCGCGGTTCCAAAGGCCAAGCTGGATGAAGAGGTTCAGAAGGTCGTAGACATGATCTGTAGACAGCCTTATGATGCGATTGTGACCGGAAAGGCTTGCTTCGAAACAGCTATGGATATTTCCGGCGTGGCTGCAGGCATTTATGCCGGCGTAGAGGAACAGACCTGGCAGACCAATATCCAATTCCAGCCCGGCGACTTCAATTTGCTCAAATCCTTAAAGGCAAAAGGGACTTCGGGCGCTATTGAAGAAGAGAAGAGCTATTTCAAAGAAAAGCCGGCAAAGCAGTTGAAGAAGAAATAGTTTCAATTGAAATCAAAAACAATTAACTGATATGGAGGTAAAGAATAGATGGATTTAGGTTTGAGTGGGAAGACGGTTATTGTTACTGGCGGAGCTTCGAATATTGGGCGAGGCATTTCCTTGGCATTTGCCAAGGAGGGAGTGAATCTGGCTATTGCTGATCTGGATATCGCCCAGGCGGAAAAAACGGCTGCCGATGCAGTGAAGCTGGGCGCGAAAAAGGCAATCGCAATCAAGACTGACGTGACCGATATGGACAATGTGCAGGCCATGGTGAAACAGGTTCTTGCGGATTGCGGTCGGGTAGATGTTCTGGTGAATAACGTAGGGTTCGATATTCCCAAGCTGTTCACCGATACCACTCCTGAGTTCTGGGACAAGCTGATTGCTGTTAACTACAAAGGAATGCTCAATTGTACCAGGGCAGCTTTGGATCCGATGATAGCCCAGAAGAGCGGGGCCATCGTCAGCATCAGTTCGGAAGCAGGCCGTATCGGAGAATTCAGGGAAGCGGTCTACGCTGGCACAAAAGGTGGAGTCATAGCCTTCAGTAAGGCCATTGCCAGGGAGAACGGCCCTAAAGGAATAAGGGTAAATGTGGTTTGTCCCGGGATGACGGTTCCTGATAAAGACGAGATCGGAGAACAGAGTGTCTGGCAGAAGACTCTGGCTATGTTCCCTCCGGATGCTCTGGAGAAGATCGCCAAGGGTTATCCGCTTCGTCGCGTAGGAAAAGCTAAGGATGTGGCCGATGCCGTGGTATTCCTGGCTTCGGATGCAGCCGGCTATATTACCGGACAAACACTGAGCGTCAGCGGCGGCTATAGCATGATGTAGCCCAAATCCCTGTAAGAGGGTTTGATTCATAGATTTGTTAGATCGCCTGTTGCCGGGATATGAAGGGTGGCAGGTTCTGACTGGAGGGACAGCAATGGACTTAAGATATACAGCGGAGCAAGAGGCGTTTCGCCAGGAAATCCGCGATTTTCTCGAGAAAAACAAGGAAATCTGCGAAAGGGCGATGCACGAGGAAGAAGAGGGGAGTATGGGGGATGACACGAAGAAGGTTCGGCGCCTTCTGGGGGCAAAGGGTTATCTGACTCCTCAGTGGCCTAAAGAATGGGGTGGCCTTGGCAGGACGAACACCGATAAGTACATTGTCGATGAGGAACTGGCGTATGCTATTGGAACCGGAGCACATGGGGCAGCGGAAGGCATGGCGGGCCCGGTCATATTAGGTTCCGGCAGCGAGCAGCAGAAGAAGGAGTTCTTGCCCCGGATTGCCCGAGGAGAGATCGAGTTTGCCCTGGGATATTCCGAACCCGAGGCCGGTTCGGATCTGGTTAACCTGCAGATGCGCGCCATTAGAGACGGAGATCACTATGTTGTCAACGGCCAGAAGGTATTTAACACCGCCTGTCACTATGCGGAGTACCACTGGCTGGCGGTGAGAACCAATACCAATGTCCCCAAACACAAGGGCATATCCATGATGATTGTGGATATGGATAGCCCTGGAATTACCGTCAGGCCCATGTGGGGCATGGCGGGTGTGAGGACGAACGAGGTCTTCTACGATGACGTGAAGGTTCCGGTGAGTCGTCTGGTGGGCGAGGAAAACAAGGGCTGGGAATATCTCTCGGCCGCTCTGGCGTTTGAGAGAAACTGGCAGGTGGGATACATGTTCTATCAGTTCGACGAGTTCGTCAAGTTCTGCAAGACTGCCAAGCGCGATGGCAAACCATTTATTGAAGACCCGATGGTGAGAGAGGCCGTGGCTCAGATGGCCATTGATCTGGAAGTAAGCCGCTTATTCGGCCTTCGCTGTGCCTGCATGATCGAGAAAGGGAAGGTTCCGACCGGAGAGGCTGCAGTGGCCAAGGTGTTCGGCAGCGATTTGTGGCATCGGATGTTCGATCAGTGGATGAAGCTACTGTCATTGTATGGGCAGTTGCAGCCGGATTCGGAAGATTCCGTCATGCATTCCAGAGTGATGCAATGGTATTTCCTGGCGGCCCGGAGCACCATGACCCGGGGCACCAATGAAGTTATGCGCAATATGATCGCCAATCGAAGCCTGGGCATGCCCAGGTAGGATGCATTTATCCTCGTTGTAGGAGTCAAAAAGAAAAAAGGAGGTTTCTACTATGGGACAATCGCTAAAGGATAGAGTTGCTGTGGTTACCGGAGGAGGAGGAGGAATTGGTCGGGAAATTTGTCTGCTTATGGCCAAGGAAGGTGCCAAAGTTGTGGTCAATGATTTCGGAACGGCCACGGATGGCAGCGGACAAAACAATGCTCCCGCTAGCGTAGTGGTTGATGAGATCAAGAAAGCGGGCGGGAGCGCCGTGGCTAACTTCGATAGCGTGGCCACTTGGGATAGCGCCGCAAATATCATCAAGACTGCCATCGATAACTTTGGCAAGATCGATATCGTGGTCAACAACGCAGGGGTTGCCAGAGATCGCATGATGTTCAACATGTCCGAGCAGGAGTGGGACATCGTGGTGAAGACCCATCTCTATGGCAGCTTCTTTGTCACCCGCCATGCCATACCCCTGATGAAGCAACAGGGCTATGGCAGAGTGATCTTCATGTCCTCGAATGCTGCTTACGGAGTAAGTGTGGGGCAGGCAAACTACGGGGCGGCCAAAGCGGGGATGCTTTGTCTTTCCGGCGTCGTTGCCAACTCGATGGGGAAGGTCGGCGTGACTAGCAATTGCATTTTCCCGCATGCCGATACCCGGCTGACTCTGACCGAGGCTGCGAAGAAGCAGCGAGCAGCATTAGCAGCGACCGGGGTCGCCCCGTCGGGAGACAGGGATCCCAGTGTTGTAGCGCCGATGGTGGCATATCTCTGCAGCGAGGCAGCAGCAAACATCACTAATCAGATATTTGATGTCGCGGGCAGTGAGATTTCGCGCTTTACTTGGCCTCTGGAGCCGGTGAAGAGCATTTTCAGTCGCGGCAAGCCATGGACGGTTGAGGAACTGGCTAAGGACGTTCCTGCCACCATAGCGAAAGGGCTGGTGAACCCTTTTTGGCCTCCCAAACAGGAGGAGAAAAAGCCATGAGTCAAGCGCCGTCCGCTATCACCGACGAGATGAAGAAGATGATCGGCCATGTCTGGGGGCCGACGGTGTACGAGGTGGAGAAAGGCTGGATAAAGAAGCTGGCCGAAGCTATCGAAGACCCGAACCCGCTCTTTTACGATGAGGCGTATGCCAAGACGACGAGATATGGCGGAATTATCGCCCCGCCGACCTTCTTCGCTGCACTCCGGGAGGATGCAGGGGGAGAGTGGGTCAAGACAGCCAAGTGCTCGCTGAATACTGGAGCCATGAATGGCGGAAACGACGTGGAGTACATCAAGCCGATTCGGCCAGGAGATGTAATCGGTGTAACGGATAAGCTGACTGGCATCGTCGAGAAGGATACCAAGAGGGGCAAGATGCTTTTCTTCAGTTTCGAGAAAACCCTTACCAACCAGAAGGGTGAGGTGGTGGCCAAAGCCCGGAATACCGGTATCCGGTATTAGAGGATCGGAAGGTGAAGTAAGATGAGTAAAAAATTGTATTTCGAGGACGTTGAAGTGGGCACGCAGATTCCGACTCTGGTTAAGCATCCCACCACCAGGCAGCTGGTGAAATGGGCCGGGGCTTCGGGCGACTGGTATGAGATCCACTACGATAAAGATGTTGCCCTGAAGAACAATCTCCCGGGCGTTATTGTGCATGGCTGGGTCGCCTTTGCCGGACATGGACAGGTGCTTGGAGACTGGATCGGAGTTGATGGCGACATACTCAAGATTGGTTGCAGCTATCGAGGCATGCTGCTGCCCGGTCATGATGTGAGCTACAAGGGAAAGGTGACCAAGAAGTATCAGGAAGGCGGCAAGAATCTCGTCGACTGTGAAATCTCGTGTGAGGACGACAAGGGGACTGTCGCCAATGTGGCAACGGCCACCGTTGCACTGCCTTCGAAGTCCTGAGACGGAGCATAGCGAGACGTAGTTTTTGAAGAGTAAGCAAGTGTACGTATAGATGGAGGATATATGATCGGAATAAAGTCCTACGGAGCCTATATACCGTTGCATCGGCTGGCTCAGGCTGATATAGCCAAAGCCTATGATCGAGGCGGTGGAGTGGGTGAGCTGGCGGTAGCCAATTTCGATGAAGACACTGTGACTATGGGGGTGGAGGCGAGCGTTGACTGTCTTAAAGGGATGGAGCGCTCGATCGTGGACACCCTGTTCTTTGCCACAACCAGTCCTCCCTACAGGGAGAAGCAGTCGGCAGCCATTATCGCTCAGGCACTGGATCTGAAACGGCAGCTGGTGGCCAATGACCTTTGCGATTCGCTTCGGTCGGGTAATATGGCTCTGAACCTGGCGACGGGTCTGGTTGCTTCGGGCAAGTCAAAGAATGCCCTGGTTGTTGCCTCCGAGGTTCGGAAAGGTTTCCCCGGATCGGAATATGAGCGGGTGTTGGGTGATGCGGCAGGCGCACTCCTCGTAGGAGATACGGATGTAATCGCTTCTCTGGAAGCATACTACTGCATAGCCGATGAGATCACCGATGTCTGGAGAATGGAAGGCGATCCCTTCGTCAAAAGCTGGGAAGACCGGTTCGTATTTACCCAGGGTTACAACCGCAACATCAAGGAAGCCATCGTCGGCCTGATGAAGAAGCAGGGCCTGCAGCAGAAAGATATCAGCAAGATTGTTTTCTACGCTCCGGATGCCAGGAATCACCAGGCTATGGCCAAGGGGCTGGGATTTGATCCCAAGACTCAGGTGCAGGATGGAATGTTTGGGACGGTCGGCAACACCGGTGCCGCTGCAACGATCTTCATGATGGTGGCAGCTCTGGAGTCGGCGAAGCCGGGAGACATGATTCTGTTGGCCGGCTACGGAGACGGCGCAGATGCGTTCCTCTTCAAGGTGACCCCGGAGATCGAAAAGTGCAGGGGGCACCGAGGGGTAAAGGGGCACATCAATTCCAAGAAGGCTTTGACTTCTTACAACAAGATGCTCCGGGTGAGAGAGATCAGCCCCGTCGAAATGGCGCGGCGTCCTGTGGAAGTAGCCTCGGCGCCGATGATGCTGCGCGACCGGGATATGGTTTCCACAATGAAGGGCGTCAAATGCAAGGTGTGTGGCAGGGTGCAGTTCCCCAAGCAGAGGGTTTGCTATCATTGCCGCACCAAGGACCAGTTCGAGCTGTACCGGTTATCGGATAAGACGGCTACAGTCTTTACTTTCTGTGTCGATCACCTGGCAGCGACCATTGATCCCCCGGTCATCAAGGCCATCGTCGACTTTGAAGGGGGCGGCCGGACGCTGGTTACCATTGCTGACAGAGACGTGGAGAATGTTAAGATCGGTACCACAGTGGAGATGGCATTCCGCAGAATTCATGATGCCATGGGTTTCCGTAACTATATATGGAAGTCCAGATTGGTAAGGGGGTAGACTATGAGTATTAAAGATAAATGCGCCATCGTAGGAATGGGATGCACCAAGTTCGGCGAGCGGTACGATACCAGTTTCGAGGATTTGATCGTCGAGGCCGCATACGAGGCCTTTGAGGACGCCAAGATTGAATCCAAAGACCTGGATGCCGGCTGGATCGGATTTACCAGTTCCAGCCGAACCGGCGAAAGCATGGCACGGCCGCTTAAACTGCACAATATCGCCGTGACCCATGTGGAGAATGCCTGCGCATCCGGAATGGAAGCGATCAGGAACGCCTGCCATGCGGTTGCATGCGGCGAATACAAAATGGTAATTGCTCTGGGCGCGGAAAAGTTGAAGGATTCCGGTTTGGCTGGATTGCCCCAGCCCGGCGGCATGCATTACATACATCCCGCGATGTTCACCCAGTTTAATGCCCCGGCAAATTATGCCCTGGCAGCCACCCGGTATTTCTACAGATATGGTATCGAGCCCAGGAAGGGCAAGGAAACCCTGGCCAAGATCACCGTTAAGAACCACTTCAACGGCGCTCGCGCTCCAAAGGCTCATCTTCGCAATGAGGTGACTGTGGAGCAGGTGATGGCAGCTCCCATCATTGCATATCCCTTGGGACTGTTTGACTGTTGCCCGACGACGGATGGGGCGGCAGCGGCCATTATCACCACGGTTGAAAACGCCAAGAAAATGCGGAACGACTATATCCTCGTGAGGTCATTCGGTCTATCCATCGGAGAAGGCATGGCGGCTGTGGATACCGACTATGACTGGACTCACTGGGAAGAGACGATAAGAGCCTCACAGAAGGCGTACGCATCTATCGGAGTCAAAGACCCTCGCACGGAAATCAGTCTTGCTGAGGTCCACGACTGCTTCAGCATCAGCGAACTGATTGTCTATGAGGGACTGGGCTTCAGCGAGGCTGGCAAAGCCAGCGAGGATGTTGATGCCGGGACCTTCGCTTTGACTGGACGACAGCCGGTCAATCCCGATGGCGGACTGAAGGCATTCGGGCACCCGGTGGGTGCCAGCGGAGTGAGAAAGGTTTTCGAGTGCTATAAGCAGTTGCAGGGGAAGGTCGACGATCCCAGGCGGCAGATCAAAAATCCCAAGCTTGCATTGGCGCACAGCCAAGGTGGTCAACCCGGTGCTTTCGAGTGCGTCGTTTGCATTACCGGACTGCCGGCTTAGCAACAAAGATGACTTTGCGTTGAGCTAAAAATCAAGAGAATACCTCTGAACAGGGGGTATTCTCTTGATGAATAAGGTTATCTGAGGATTCGGGAATGAAACTTCTGGCCTGTTGGGTCAGAAGGAAGTATTAATCGAAAATGGGAGTTAGCCAGTCAAGATTAGAACGCACTGGCTGAAAGGGATTGGCAAGGCATGACGAATTGGATGAACTGGGAAGAGGAATACAAAAGGAAGTTTATCTCTGCGGAGAAGGCAGCCAGTTTTGTGAAATCCGGGGATTTTGTCAGTTTCACCACCGGCAGAGAGTCCCATTCCATCGGTCTGGCGATAGCCGGACGCTTGGGGGAGTTGAAGGATGTGGTGGTCAGTGCGCCCTCTCCGGGATATGATTTTGGCTGGTATGAGGAGGGTTGGCAGGAGTCCTTCAATGTGATCATTGGAATGCCTACTGCCACCTGCCAGGAAGCGATCGATGCAGGGCGGGTTGATATGAGCGTTTTCGGGCTCATTCCTCTGGATCGGCCGCCCGGCAACAGGCAGCCGGATGTTGTTCTCACTGAGGTGTCTCCTCCGGACAAAAACGGCTTTTGCAGTTTCGGGGCGGCATGCTGGAACAAGCGAACTGAGATCCGGGAAGCTAAGATATCCATAGCAGAAGTGAATCCAAGCCTTATCAGACCTTGTGGCGAGGATAATTACATACACATCACCGAGATCGACTATTTTGTAGAGCACCAGGCTAGCGGCGGCGCTCCTGGGATGGGCACTCTAGCCGGAAGGAAGCTGAAGGAGCCCGAGCCATATCTGAAGGATATCTGCGGCTATGTGAATGAAATACTGAAGGATGGCGATACGATTCAGATCGGCATCGGCCGGACCACTGAGCCTCTGGTGAGAATGGGGATGCTGAGCGGCAAGAAGGATATTGGGTATCATTCCGAGGCAACGCCACCGGGGATCATCTCTCTTATACAGCAGGGGGTGATTACCGGGAAGCATAAAACCCTTCATCCCAATCTGGCAGTGGTCACCTCTATCGGCGGAAGCACCAGAGCCGAAATGGAATGGGTGAGCGGTAATCCTCTGATTCGACTGGTTACCGTATCGTATCTGGAGGACGTCCGAACCATCGCCGCTCATGACAACATGGTGGCGATCAATAATGCCTTGATGGTGGACCTCCACGGCCAGATCGTGGCCGATAGCCTGGGGTCTCGCGTGATGAGCGCCGCAGGCGGGCAGATACCTTTCGTGATCGGCGCGCATCTCTCCAACGGAGGCCGAGCCATTACGTTACTGCCCTCTACTGCAGTTGATGGCACTGTCTCCCGCATTACGGTCGGTTTGCCCGAACATACGACAGTCACCATACAGAAGAACTTGGCAGATACGATCATTACCGAATATGGAGTGGCTGAACTGAGAGGCAAGACCAGGAAGCAGAGAATCGATGCCCTGATCAATATTGCCCATCCTGATTTCCGCGCCGACCTGAAAAAGCAAGCCAATAAAGTAATGTAGGGGTGTTCTTTTCGGAAATTGGCCGCGCCAATCAAATAAAGGGGATATAAGATGGATTTCAAAAACATAGCTTATACCAAGAAGGAAGGAATCGCCACCCTGAAGCTGAATCGGCCCCAGGTATTTAATTCCCTGAGCATGGCGACGTGGAGTGAAATCGGTGCGGCGCTGGATGCCATCGAAGCGGATAATGAAGTCAGGGTGGTCATTCTCACCGGAGAGGGCAAGGCTTTCTCAGCCGGTGATGACATCAGTGAGTTCGGCGAGATTGCCAAAGACCCCGAGAAGATCAAATGGCTGGCGCGGATGGTTCCGCAAGCCATGGATCGGATAGAGCATCTGAAGAAGCCGGTGATCGCCTCAGTTAATGGAATGGCCATGGGAGGCGGATGCGAACTGGTTCTGGTGTCTGACATTGTGGTGGCGTCTGAAAAGGCACGCTTCGGCTTGCCTGAGGTCATGATCGGCGCCATTGCCGGGGTGGCCGTGTTCAAGCTGCCTCATATTGTGGGAGTCAAGAGAGCCAAGGAGATGCTCCTTACCGGCGATACCATCGATGCCCAGGAAGCATACAGAATCGGCATGGTCAACAAGGTGGTGCCACACGATCAGCTTGAAGCAGAAACTCTGAAGATGGCTAAGAAAATAAGCGCTGCTGCTCCGGTTTCAGCCAGTGTGACCAAGGAGATGATCAATGTGACCTCGGGAAAGCTGGATCTGGATCGATCGGTTGATATCGGCAACAGAGTGATGACCACCGCTGACTTCCAAGAAGGCTTTGCTGCCTTCATGAGCAAGCGTCCCCCTGTTTACAAGGGGAAGTAAGACTGGCTGTAAGCCGAAAAGGCTTCTGATTAGACAACAAAAACAATAGAGGAGGATAGGATGATAATAAAGCGTTTTGAGGGAAAGGTGGCGGTAGTGAGCGGAGCCTCTCAGGGCATTGGTCGGGCAATTGCTTTGCGACTGGCCAGAGAGGGAGCCAAGGTAGCTTTCTTTGATATCGCGGAAGCCCCGGCGATGAAAGTGGTTGAAGAGATCAAAGCCGCCGGCAGCGAGGGTTACTGCGAAGTGGTCAACAGCAAGGATGGAGCGAAGATCCAAGCCTTCGTCAAGAACGTGATAGCCAAGTTCGGCACGATTGATGTGCTGGTCAATTCCGTGGGTGCCGATGTTTCCAAGCCGTTCTTGGCCCTGACCGAGGCGGAGATCGATAACAGTATCGCCATCAACCTCAAAGGGCATGCCATGCTGACTCAGGCCGTTGTGGGCATGTGCATGAAAGAGAAAAAGTATGGCAAGATCGTCACCATTTCATCTGATGCGGCACATACTGGTCAGGCGAACTCATCCATGTATGCTGCATGCAAGTCAGGCATTCTTGGATTGAGCAGGACCTGGGCGCGGGAGTTCGTGAGATATGCCATCAATGTTAATGTGGTTTGCCCTGGACCCACATTGACCCCGGCAATGCAGAAGTGGGCAGAGGTAGATCCCAAGAACTTCGAGGCCACCAAAGCAGGCATTCCTATGCGCAGACTGGCGGAGCCTGATGATATCGCTTCAGCAGTGGCGTATCTTGTTTCCGATGACGCTTCGTACATCACCGGCCAGGCGCTCAGCGTCAATGGCGGCTTGTATATGCACTAGACGGCTAGCGAGTAATACTGCTTCAAGTATTGCTTCAAGTCGGTAATTTAGAGCTTGCTCTAACAGGTCCAATAAGATAAAGAGGAGGAAGAATGGTAAAAGCTATTGATGTATGGTATAACTTCATGACTGATGAGCTGATCAAGGAGATGTTCGGGGGAGGACCGGGCGGGGCCTCAGAAGTTGCCGCGGCCACCAAAACAGAAAAACTGGATCGGCAATTGCCCTCCAACAAACCTGAAGACATGGTAAAGAGGATGGATGACGCGGGTGTTGAGATTACCATGTTTGCTCTGATGACCCAGGGACACAGCCGCCGCATGAAGCTGGGCCAAGCGCCCCGGTTGATTGTGTACAACGACTGGCGAAATCTCTTGCCCTATTATGAGAAATTCCCGACGAGATTCCGGGGTCTCTATGGCATCAATCCTTGGACAGGGATGGACGGCGTCAGAGAGATGGAAAAAGTAGTCAAGGATCACAAAGGTTTCTTCTGCGGCGCAGTGACGCACACCGGCGGCTTTGCTCCGTTTGACGACAGAATTTGGTGGCCGTTCTATGCCAAGTGCGTTGAGCTGGATATTCCGCTGATCACCCAGTGCGGACATTTCGCTGAGTCACTGCCGGAGGCCTGGTGCAATCCGCTGCAGATCGATGAAGTGGCCGAGTATTTCCCTGAGCTGAGGATCATTGCCGGTCACACTGGCTGGCCGTTCACTGAAGAGCTGAAAGGCGTATGTCTGAAGAATGAGAACGTCTATTTCAGCATGGAAGCCTACATGCCGAAGTACTACGATCAGTCCATGGTGCAGTTCATGAACACCAGAGGCAGAGATCGCTGCATGTGGGGTTCGGATTGGCCGGTAACTGAGGCCAAGCCCAACCTGGCGCAGGTAGCCGAGATTGGTCTGAAAGACAAGGTTATTCCGGCATTCCTCCGGGACAACGCTGTCAGAGTATTCAAGCTGAAAGTGTAGTGACAAAAAGCTAGGGTAGATTTCAGGGCCCCGGATATCCGGGGCCCTGAAAGATTCTCAAATGAGCGCCACAGGGTGGGCAGCAAGATCGGTTGGCCGCAAGCTCTGGGAATGTCATGGCTTCTTCATCATTGCTGATTCGGTATCTGCCCGGATGTCATCAATAAAGAAAACAGGTGGCGGATTGTGTTCCGGTGATTTGAGACATTGCCTCGAGGAGTTCTTCTTCTTTCGTCATCTTTCATCGCTTCGATCACCGGCGCTTTGTGTGTCACCCATCAACACGGCAGGAGGATAGATTGGAAAACGTGTTCGCCAGCTTTGCTGAAGTTGTCGCAGACCCCTATAAGCGTTTGCGGAATTGGAAACAGAATGCGGGTAAGAAAATCATCGGCTGCTTCCCGATGTATGTGCCCGAGGAGATCATCCACGCCGCCGGGATGCTCCCGATCATCGTTGTTGAGTCCGAAGAACCGGTCACCCGCGCTGATCAGTATCTCCCGGTTTATACGTGCCACATCGTGCGCGGCACATTTGACCTGGGCCTCAGGGGGGAGATGGATTTCGTCGACGGGTTTGTTTTCGCCGATATCTGTGAGCCGGTTCAGATCATCGCCGACACATGGCATATTCATCGCCCGGCCCATTTTCATCACAATCTGCCGGTGCCGATGAACTTGTCCATCCCCAGAGGGAAAAAGTATCTGATCGAGCAATACCAGAATTTCAAGGGTGCTCTGGAGAAGTCCTTTGGAGTGCAAATCTCTGAGAAGGCTATCAGCCAGAGTATCGCCGTCTACAACCGCAATCGTACCCTGATGAATGACCTATATGCTTTCAGGAGAGCAAATCCGGGCGCTATCAGAGCCATGGATATGGCAACGGTCGTTGCCGCAGGTATGCTGATGCCCAAGGAAGAGCACAGCGTGCTGGTTGAAAAGCTGCTGGCAGCTTTGAAGAAAACCCCAAAGCCGTCCGATGAAAGGGTTAAACTGGTCCTCTCCGGGTGTTTCTGCGATATGCCGGATTCGGGACTGCTCAAGTTGTTCAATGAGCTGGATGCGGTAGTGATCGATGACGATTTGTACTTCGGCAGCCGGTATTTCACCAGGCTTGTCAATGAGTCATTACCCCCGATGGAGGCTCTGACGGAGCACTACATCCATGATGTGCCCTGCCCCACAAAATATAACCCGGCCAACATGTGGGCGGATTACCTTCTGGATGTCGCCAAGAGAGCCAAGGCCGATGCCGTGGTGATCCTGAACCTGAAGTATTGCGAGCCGATCGCTCACGACTATCCGCATCTCAAAGCCAAACTTGCCGAGGCTGGAATTCCAGAGATACTGATCGAACTGGATGGAGAGACGCCTCTGGGGCAAATCAGAACAAGGCTGCAGGCGCTGATCGAACTAGTGGGGGAAAGATAAATGCAAGAGGGTAAGACTGAGAAAGTGACCAGCCAGAAGATGCTGAATGATTTGATCGGGAGATACTGGGGCCAGTCGCATCAGGTGCGTAAGGCTGGCGTACCAGTGGCCTGGAGCACCGCGGTGGGGCCGATCGATGTCCTCAATGCCATGGGGTTTTTCGTGGTATTTCCCGAAAACTATGGCGCTACGGCTGGAGCCAAGAAAGTAGCCACGGCGTTGTGTGAGAAGGCTGAGTCTTTTGACTACTCGCCTGATCTTTGCTCCTATGCCAGAATCAACCTGGGTGCGGTTTTATCCGGAGATAAAACGCTGTGTCCGGTAGGCGGTTTACCCAAACCTGATGTGCTGGTAGCCTCCTCATATTGCACGGCAGTCATCAAATGGTTCGAGGATTTGAGCCACATCTTCAATGTCCCCCTGATTCTGATCGATCTCCCGTTCCTTCATGACACTATGACCACTGATGATGTTGAGCGGTCTGTGGGGTACGTCAAGGATCAGATCGAAGATGAGATCGTACTCCTCGAAGGGCTGACCAAAAAGCGGATGGATTACGATAAGCTGACGGAGATGGTGAAAGTTACCGATTCCATTTCCCGGGCCTGGCAGAAGATAATGGAGATTCCTCAGAATATCCCCGCGCCGATAACGGTATTTGACCTGTTTTTGGCCATGTTCCCTGCTACCTGCATGCGGGGCAATCCCGAAGCACTCACCTATTACAAGCTGTTGAAAGAAGAGTTGGATGAAAAAGTTGCCAAGAAGATGGGGGCCATCCCTGGCGAGAGGCATCGTTTCTACTGGGACAATCTTCCCATCTGGTATGAGATGCGGTCGCTATCCATGGAATTTGCCAAGTACGGCACCTCACTGGTCACCGGCATCTATCCGTGGTCTTTTGTTTGGCATTCCGATGAGGCCAATCCCAATGATCCAGTCAGCTACATGGCGCGGACGGCTGCCATTACCAAATCGATGGTAGGACCGCGGCAGAGAGCCAAGTTCATATCAAAACTGGTTCGCGATTACTCCATCGATGGGCTTATCATGCAGGCCACCCGAACCTGCAAGGTCATGTGCCAATGCCAGACCGATGTGATGCAACTGGTGGAGAAGGAAACCGGGGTGCCTGGAGTGATGCTTGAGGCAGACATGTGCGATTCTCGCCATTATTCCGAGGCGCAGATCAAAACCAAAATCAAAGCGTTCGTAGAACTTCTGGAGAGTCGAGGCAAGTAAATAGCGCTGAGGTTGGTCGGATACCGGCATCCAGAGCAAAAACACTCTTGAGACGGCTGAAAAACCCTGAATCGGCTTGCAATGCGAAGCTAGGGCGGGGTTTTTCAGCCGTCTCATTGTAAGTTATACCTTTACTCAGATATGAGACGTATGCTGTCAGCCAAGGTGTACATCGTGGCTGCGTTGTTGCCTGTGGGAATGCCGCGCAAAACAGAAACCTGTTTTGGCTGCTGTTTTCCTCGATCACCGAGGAGTAGTATTAGGACACTACCGTAAAGGAGAATTTCAATTCCCTCACGACATGAAGACTCTCATGCCGCACAACATCGGGCATCCGGCCCAGCGTGTTACCGAGGAAATCATGCAATTCAGGGATGTCCTTAAATGATGCCGAGATATATATCTGGCTGTCTCCGGTGATTAAGCTAATGTGATTCAGCCTGCTGAAGTGCGCCAGTTCAGTTGCTACAAGCTGGATTCATTCCATCAAGAACCCGGTCAACACTTACAAGATCAATGATCCAAAGGTAGGGGGCTTACAGGGGGTCGTGGAAGCCTATGCCAGAGTGATCAGAAAGCATGGTGGCGAGATTGCTTTTGGCCTTCAGCTCGTTGAGATATCTGTGAAGAATGGCAAGGTTACCGGTTTGGTGGCTCGGGACAAGGCGCAGATTGTCCAGGAATTTCATGCCCCAGTTGTAGTCTTCAGCCATCCGTTTTGGGAGGTCTTCAATGTGATTGAGGAAAAGCATTTCCCTCCTGATGTGGTGCAAAACGCCAAAGTTGTGAAAGAATGGTACACGAGAGGGGACTTGGTGAGTCTCAACATTGGAGTCAGTCGCGTGCCAGCAGTAAGGTCCACCGGACAACCGGAAGACTACATAGGTTGGAACCAGTTCACAAAGGACCTGCCTGATGGATGGTATATCCCCACATTGAGCTCGGAAAAACAAGCCCCGTCGGGGAAACACATGGTCAACATCTTGGCGGCTACCCACGACAAGTTCGACTCATGGGAGGAGGCCAAAGCCAGGTTGCACGCGGTGAAAGACCATCTCCATCGATATTATTCTGACTTGGATGAAATCACAGAGTGGACAAATTATCAGTGGTGCAAGATATGGGCAACCTCTAATTATTGGGGGACTGTTCCTCGAAGCCCCCTTCAGATTGATGGGCTGGACGGGCTTTTCTTTGCCGGTTCAACCGCCGAGGTGGCAGGCCAGTTTCAAGATGTCGAGGACAATTCGGCACTGCAGGTGGCTGAGTTGATTCTACAGCGCCACAAACAGTGAAGTTCATCTCCTTGCGCCGGTAAAATGAGGCTGGACGTGAGGTATACGCGCTAAGCAGAACAGGGGATTATCCCCTGTTCTGCTTAGCGCGTTGTTATTCAGCGCGTAGCGACGGGTAACAGAATGCACTCTTAGCGCGGCATTATGCAGACGTCCAACCGGCATCGGCCGGAATAATGGCGCCATTGATGTATCTGGCCTCATCGGAAGCGAGGTACAGTGCCAGGTTGGCAATATCTATCGCCTCCAGAAAGGCCGGAGATAACTTCTGATAGACAGTCGCGCGCTCTGAGCCTTTGGGGTCCATCTTGGACATGTCCACACTGGAAATAATATTTGGCGTTCCTGCAAAAAGGTAGCGCCTTGGTATTGAAGCTGATATTGGGATGCGATAGACTCAAGTTGAGGCTATTCGACTTGAGGTGAAGGGATGTTCAGAGAGAACCACAGGCATAAGCAGAC
>JAQTRE010000066.1 GCA_028711995.1 Dehalococcoidia bacterium
AGCGGCTGTTATCGAACGATCAGACATTCTGTCAATTGAAGCTCACCCTCCACTTCCCCTCACGCGTGGCTATATTGCAGTCAATTTTATGGAGAACGGACGGAGACGTCAGCGGTCGATCATGTTGCCTGGAAATCTATTGCATGGTAAGCAGGAATACCAAAAAGCCCTGCAAGCGATGAGAGACGCCGGTCTGTTGGACCAAGAATAGCCAGGCACTCTACCCAACACCCATTGCCACGACCTCTTTCAATCAAGAAGAATGCTCCACGCTGATCAAAGGATCGCCTGTATACGGCAATTGACACTTTGCCATAGTTGCCCCGGCGACGTGTGCTCCTATGGTGAACCTCGGTATTGAGGTGCACCCGGTCATGGTGCCAGTTGCAGAGTCAAAACCTGGCCACTTTCTGGGCCATAACGGCCTATCCTGAGAAGATCAAAAATGGCATCGGAGTGAAGCTTCCGTGTTGTCAATCATCAGCATACCCGACTGTTTGTCCGAAAAGCGGGCGCTGATGCGGCTGCAACTGGAGATTCCTGACGACGGCTGCTTTGTTGCAGTTGTGAAACCATGAAGCCAGTCCCAACGAAGATGATGCCAGATAGACGTTTTGTGCGATGAGGCCGGTATCGACAAAGTGGTAAGACTTCTGAATCTCGGGATCATAGAGTCCCGGTTCCTGATAGCCTGCAGTCTTGAATTTGTCGATATCGACGACATAGATCAAGCGAAGAGGAGCATTGGCACCCGCTTCTTCCTGTCCCGGGCCAATCGCCAGAGAGCGGATATCCCCCGCGATCACCGGAGTCAGCCGGTGAGATTCCGGCTCATACAAGTACGTCCCCTCCTCCATGGCAACATAAACACAAATCTCCTGAGAGTTACTCGCCGATGCCGCGGTTCGACCTGGGCCTCCAAAGGGTCCTTTGATACGGTTGATTCCCTGTGCGGCCCAGAGGATATCTGACAAAATCTGGAGTGAGATCTTGGTATCTTTGAATGATCTGGAGGTTCGCCTCATCTTGAGAGCTTCGAAGACCGTTGTACTCTGTCCAAAAGCCGGTTGAGGAAGCACAACGGGCTCCAAATCTCCAATCGCACGGTCCTTCATAATGGCTCCCCCTCAGCCCTCATTTTCGTCTTCTTATCACGTGACGGCTCAACATAGAAGAAAGCCTGCCTTCACCAGATGATGGTCCCAACACTTCACCAGGAAGGACCAATCAAACGGATTTCAGATTGGCTGCGGGATTCAGACATGACTTTCGCTCGATCGCCATGGAATATCATTTCCGAATCATCTTCGAGTCCCTTCATCACAGTGGAAATATATTCGGAAAGACCGATCCCTCTGAATTTGAGATGGGCGCGGTCGCGTCCTGCTTTGTTCAAATCGGTATCGACCATGGGCGGGACGATCTCAATGACTTTAACTGATGTCCCTTTAAGCTGCTGCCGCAGCACCAGAGAATAAGTATGAATCGCGGCTTTTGTTGCGCAGTAGATTGGCATATTGAGCATGGGCATGAACCCAAGCCCGGAACTCACATTGATGACCGCGGCTGAGGGTCTTTTCATCAGGTGGCCAATGAAGAGAGCGGTCAGTTCTACCGTCGCTATGAAATTTGTTGTAATCTCGTCTTCTCCGGATTTGAGGTCGTCATATCCTTTTTTGAGATCGATATATCTCTGTATCCCGGCGTTATTGACCAGAACGTCTAGGTCGGGGAAACGGCGAAGCACTTCCGCGGAGGAGTCTTCCTCTGCTGGGTATCACCAACATCACACGGCAGTGCTGTTATATCTGGGAATTTCTTGGCCACCGCTGAAAGCTTCGCTCCATCACGTCCGCATACGATCACCTTGCTTTCTGATCGACAAAAAGCCTCGGCAAGACCGAGCCCGATACCACTGGTGCCTCCGGTCACAAGAACGGTTCTTCCTGAAAGTCTCATGATTACTCCTCCACGCAAACCAGGATGTAGGCTTTACAGACTATCCCAAAAACATCGGTCATCACTGCAGCACTTCTTTCCAATCAACCGGGCGTCGTTTTCCGACGACGCCCTCCACCTAGCGAAATTCGATCTCCAACCGGTCATCATTGGAAAACAGGGAGATCGCCTTGACGATCTCCTGCAATCTGGCCTTCTGCAGCCGAATATCGAGAGTATTGAAGTCTTCAAAAAGGGATTGAATTTGCACGGGCACCCGCTCCACCGTATCGGTCTTGGCCTTGGCCTCTGCCATGATGGCGGTTAAGGTATCTACCTCGGCCTTCAGCTGGGCGATCTCTTCCCGCCTGACCTGGGAGACGGCCGTGTACTCGCCCTCCGTCAATATACCGCGGTCGAGCCGGTCAATGTCCTTGAGGACCAACTCCTGCAACTGGCTGATGCGCTTCTCAGCGGCTTTCAGTTCCTTCTGCCTGGTTTCGATGCTGTTGTGAGCCTGCGAGTCGCTTATGGATTTCTCCACCAGTTCCTTGACCTTGGCCGGATCGGAAAACTGTCCCAGGTAATCGAGGACGGCCTTCTCCAGCTTGTCGGCCACGTGGCCGTTGTAGAAGGAGCATTTCGCCCTGGATTTCTGGGCATTGGCACAGTAGTAGCACCTATAGGTGTATTTGCTAGTACGCGCTATCTTACCAATCATCGGGCCATGGCAGTGGCCGCACCGGGCGATGCCGGATAGGCGATAGGCTGAAGAATGCGTCTTACCCTTGGGGTTTCTCTTCGGAGGGCCAACCGTTCCTGGAGGGTTTGCCATTCCTCCGCCGTCAGGATTGGCGGGAAGAAAGCTTCCGCCTCCACGCCCCCGGTCATAAGGAATTGTAGCATGCGTTGATATTCGCGTCGATCAGTCTTCCGACCGGAAGCTATGTCGATGAATTGCCCGATAGGAAACAGTCCGTTGGTGTGGCAGTAGTCACGGAAGCGTGCCTGTTGCGTCTCAAGCCTGGAGTAATTTTCACCCGCTTGCTTGGTGCTGCTCACCCGGGCATAACAGACGGCTCGGAGGTTCGAATCCTCTCTCCCCGACCATCAATCTTCCCCTTCACCAATCAATACCGCGGCGGTCTTTCTAAGCGGTAAATCAGCCGGCAATTCAATTGCGGAGAAGGGGCTTTCCGGTTCTTCACTCTCGAATATGATCTCAAGCCCAACGTTTGTGCGGCCAAATATGCCGGTTCGGGCATCTCCCTTTAGACTCACCTTGGTTGGGTTAAGAAGATTGGCAATGATCTGCCATGCTCCTCTCATAATCCGCTCCAGACGGGGCATGAGGGTATTCCTGATCCACGAAGCAGTTGATTTAAGGGGATTGCTTGGCTGTGGCGAAGTTTGAGAAATGACTCTGGGTTGTGTTTGGAGCAGAATGGGTTGTACTGCCCCCAGATAGACCTGAAACTCTTCGACCTCAGTCTCCAGAGATTGAAGTGAAATCAGAAAGAAAATGCAGTATCGCGATGCGTCATGACCATTACGGCCTTTTGCCTTTGCTTTGAGTTGGCTCAAGCATTCCTGTGCTCGGTTGACTTGCTCGACGGATGTTCGCCTGAATTCCCTTGCTCGCTCATTCAAAAACGGGTCTCGACGGTCAGTGACGCTGATGAAATTACTTAACTCAAAGGATTGAGATATCTGTTCTTTGAGGACCCCCAGTTGTTCGTTTACTCGTTCGATATCCCTGAGGAGATATTCTTGAGATAACATGATTCCTCCTTGTCCCTCCCCCAAAGGAAGGGTTTGGCTGATTGACTGTTGCAGCCGTTATCGAGAGTGTATTCGTGGTTGCATATTGTTGCCCCTCAATCGCTGGTTCGGACTTCGGCGACGACACGCCCGGGTTGCGCTGCCATACAGTCGTTAATCTGCTGTCTGGTCTCCTCTATTTTTTGGGCCAGATACTTGTCGATATCTTCCCTGACCTGAACTATCGACTGCATTGCTTTTCTGACTGCTTCTGCCTGTATTTCATTCGCTTTCTGTTTTGCTTGCCAGAGAATTCCGGCGGCTTTCTCCCTGGCTCTCTCTTCGGCCTCCGTTTGTGCCTTGATGATAATCTTATCTACCTGTTCTCGGGCATCCTTTAACAACCTGTTGGCTTCCAGCTCTGCCTTCAGCCTCAGTGCGGAAGATGACTCTTCTGTTTGGCAGTCTGCAGTTTCTTTTAGTATCGAAGGTCCTAGCTGTGCCCCTTTGCGGATTTCTGTTTCGTTGCTGGCTGTGCTATTTGGGATTTCTGCCACCTGCTTTTGCTCGGCAATGTTTATGCCCATTCTTTTCTCTATTTCCGGTTTGGCATACTCCTTTTCCATCAGGTCTCTCAGCCGCTGCCCCAGTTCTCCGCTGGTGATTTCCTGAGGCTTTCTTCTGGGATGTGGTGTCTGCCATGCCGCATCTGATACCTGGGTCTTAATTCCTCGATATTGCGTCTGATTAGCTCCTGTCCCAACTGGGGAATAAGCTAGAGAGATGCCAGCAGAACCGTATTCTTGATTCTTATCTCGTTTCCAAATTGACATGGTATCTTCTCTTGGCCTGATAATGATCGGCTCGGCCTTTTCCTGCCAAAAGGGCAAGTATTGCGTTAAACTCCGGGGGAAATCAGGGTAATCCCTCTGTGTAAATGCATGCTAGCACACTCGTATCAAGAGGCAAATAGCACAAAAGTCACCCCTCGACGAAGCTGACTTGGGTGGGTTGCCGGCGCAATGCGGACGATAGGTGAGAAAATAGTCCCATCGCACCAATATGGAGAGAGGTTGCGGTTGTTGCCTCACCATGGCCTGAAGAAAATCCAGTCAAAAAGAAAATGCTCCCAGAATTTCATTATGTCTCTGCCGGACGTGATAACTGTGCTTCCATGTTCGATATATATGATTATTGGGGATTACCCCCACGGACAATTAGTGGCAGTACTGTTTCTCCATTGCATACGGATTGATAAAATGAGGCTGAATACCCTGCAATTGAACAGGATATCCCGTCTACTGCGGAGATGGTTGCTTGCCGGGATCCCTTTGATGGTATGCAGAGATGGGTGCAGAGGGGTGATATTATCGTGATGACAAGAACTGTTTTGGCGAACAAGCCCATGCATGTGGAATCAACCGCGGAGGACAAAATAATACGGGATATAATCAGGTGAGACCATGAAGCTAGTCATAATTGAAGATGACCCGGAGATAATTCACTGTGTTTCCCGCGCTTTGGATCTCCAATGGCCGGAAGCCAGGATTCTTTCTGCCAACCTGGGGCTTGCCGGCATTGATCTGGTCGAAAAGGAGGTCCCCGATATCGTCCTTCTTGATATTGGCCTGCCGGATATCGATGGTTTTGAAGTCTGCCGCCGCATCCGCCTTTTCTCGGAGGTGCCGGTGGTCATGCTGACCGCCAGGGATGATGAATCCGACAAGATCGAGGGCCTGGATGTGGGGGCTGATGATTACATTACCAAACCGTTCAGCCGTGGCGAGCTTATCGCCCGGTTGAAGGCATTGCTGCGGCGCTCAGTAATGATGCCAGGACATGAGCAATCAAAGGACATCCTCGTTGCGGGAAGAGTTCGGATCGATTTTGCTGCTCGCCAGGTATCTGCAGATGGGGATGAAGTCAAGCTAACGCCAACAGAGTACAATCTGCTTTATCTTCTGGCCAAAAACCGGGGGCAGACGATATCCAATCGAGTAATCCTCGAGAGGGTATGGGGGGCAGATTACACCGATGCTAACGACTACCTCAAGGTATACATCCAACGCCTCCGGGTAAAGTTGGGGGATGAGCTTCAAAACCCGCTGTTGATCCTCTCAGACAGGGGCGATGGATATCAACTTTCTAACCTTCGGGAAGAAGACACGCTGTCTCTTCAGACTCGATAATATAGGAAACTCTTGCGATAAGGGGCCACTCAATGTTTTTTGGAGCTGCCAAAGATCAATCCTTAGTTTGCAGCTGGATGCAGTTACGTCCAGGCGTTGAATGGCTTGGAAGGGATATATGAAAAAGGGATTACCGAAAAAAAACAAGCAACTGGACGCACAGAATAGGGAACGCCAGTCAAAGATTGACGAAATAGACAGAGCCCATTGTGAGGGGTTGCTCAATAGCATGGCCGATGCCCTTGTTGTGGTTGATCCGGAGGGAAAAGTGATCATCTGTAATGAGGCCTATCTGGGAATGGTGGGTGCAAAAAAGGATGAGGTCGTGGGAGTGTCGATCAAAGAGTCGGTCAGCACGTTGGGGCTGGCTCGTCCTGATGAGTTGGAGATAGGCCTTTCCAAGCTAGAACAAAGCAGGTCTGATGCTCAACCAGGAAACTACGAGATGCCCATTTTCACCAGAAGTGGGGAGCCTCGTACCCTATCCATTTCATCCAGCATGGTGAGAATCCCAGAAGGCCGACCATCGATGATATTGCTGATGATGAGAGATATTACCGAGCGCAAGCAAATGGAGAAGGCGCTTCAGGAAAGCAACCAACAACTGAGCGAACAGAATGAAGAATTACGCGCTGTAGAAGAGGCGCTTAAATTAGGAGTCATTGAGATAGATAAGGCCCGGGTCTATAGCGAGGGGTTGCTGGGCAGCATGTCCGATGCCCTTGCTGTTATTGATGTCAATGGAACGCTGATCGATGTTAATGATGCCTATTTAAAAATGTTGGGCTTTTCTAAGAGAGAGGATGTTGTGGGGTTGCCGGCCCTGCAAGTGATGAGTGAGGTGGCTGATGCGGTTGAGGTGGAGAAGGCTTACGCCAGTATACAGGAAGCCGTAGCCGGGCAGCCGGTGGGACATAAAGAGATGACTTTCACCCTTAAAAATGGCACTACTGTCATAACGTCCACTTCAACCAGTGTGGTAAAAAATACCGCAGGCGATCCGCTGTTGATGTTTGGAGTGCTCAGAGATATCACCGAGGACAAGATGATAGAACAGGCACTCCAGGAGAATGAAGAGAAGCATCGCCATCTGTTCGATACAATGGCTCAGGGCGTTATTTATCAAAACACCGCCGGAGAGATCACCTCCATCAATCCGGCCGGGGAAAGAATCATTGGATTGACCCTGGACCAAATGAAAGGTCTCACTCCGATTGATCCCAGATGGAAAACCCTTCATGAAGACGGCAGCGATTTTCCAAGAGAGACTCACCCGGCAAGTGTTTCCCTGCAAACGGGTAAACCTGCCAATGACGTCATCATGGGCGTTTTTCATCCGGCTGACGGGCAATACCATTGGATATCCATCAGCGCCGTGCCCCAGTTCAAGCCGGGCGAAGACAAGCCCTACCAGGCCTATACCACCTTTACCGATATCACCGAGCGTAAGCGGGCGGAGGAGGCCCTCAGAGAGAATGAGCGTTTCGTTACCTCCACACTCAATGATTTGATTACATACGCCGCCGTATTGAAACCGGATGGAGAGATTATTTTTTCAAACAATACGGGCCTGAAGCTTATCGGGAAATCGATTGAACAAGTCAGGGGAATGAAGTTCTACGATATGGACTGGTGGGCATATTCCCAGGATGCGCAAAGGCTGATAAAGGGAGATTTGGAACGCTGCGCATCGGGGGAAAAGGTGTTTCGCGAAGTTCAGGTCTATACTCTGAATGGGAATATCTGGATCGATTTCAGTATCCATCCTGTTTTCGGTGAAAACGGGGACGTAAAATACCTGATACCGGAGGGACGGGATGTCACCGAGAGTAAGCGGGTCAGGGACGCGCTGCGCGAGAGTGAAGAGAAGCATCGCCATCTGTTCGATACAATGGCTCAGGGCGTCGTTTATCATGATAGCACTGGAAAGATCACATCCGCCAATCCAGCCGCGGAAAGAATCATTGGATTGACCCTGGATCAAATGCAAGGGCGCACTCCGATCGACCCCGGATGGAAAACCCTCCATGAAGATGGCACCGATTTTCCCGGAGCCACTCATCCGGCAACGGTTTCACGGCGAACCGGTAAACCCGTCAATAACGTCATCATGGGCGTTTTCAATCCGGCTGATGAGCAATACCACTGGATATCCGTCAGCGCCGTTCCACAGTTCAACCCGGGCGAAGACAAGCCATGCCAGGTCTATACGACCTTCACAGATATCACCGAGCGCAAGCGGATGGAGCAGGAATTAGCGGAAAAAAACAGGCAACTGGATTTGAAGAATGCGGACCTTCAACTGAGGATTGACGAGATATCAAAAGCAAGAGCCTACAGCGTAAATTTGCTCAGCAACATGGTCGATGGCTTTGTGGTGGTTGACATGAAGGGAACGCTGATTGATGTCAATGACGCCTACTTGAAAATGTTGGGCTTTTCAAAGAGAGAAGAGGTTGTGGGATTGCCGGCTATACAAGTGATGAGCATGGTGGCTGAGCCTTCGGAGGTGGAGAAGGCTGCTGTCGCTTTGCAGGAAATCATAGCCGGGAAAGAGGGAATTCTTGGGGAAATGGCTTTCACCCCCAGAGGCGGCAGTCCTATACTAGTATCCAGTTCGAATAGTCTGATAAGAGATGCCGCAGGCGCGCCGATGTTCACCTTCGGTGTTTTGAGAGATATCACCGAGCGTAAACAGATGGAGGATACTTTACGCAAGAGCGAAAAGCAACTGCGGGAAGTATCCTCCAAACTTCCCGGAATTGTTTTCCAGTTCTACGCCCGTTCGGACGGAAAAATGGGACTGTATTACGTTAGCGACCAGGCAGAACAGATATTTGGTCTGAAACCGAATCTGCTCATGTTTTTTGAGGATTTCGCAGATGCGGTTCTTCCTGAGTACCGTGATAGCTTCCTGAAGTCAATTGAAAAAGCTGTCCGTGAAGTCACCCAATGGAGATTTGACGGGGCCTTGCGGAAGCCTTCGGGAGAAATCAAGTGGTTCTCCGGGAATTCCACTCCTGACCAACGCGAAGATGAGGTTGTCTTCAATGGGGTAATACTCGATATCACCGAGCGCAAGCTGGCGGAGGCGCAACTGAAAGAATCGGAGAACCTGTATTCGAGCATGGCCAATAACTCGCAAGTCGGCGTCTATATTGTCCAGGATGGAAAGTTTGTGTTTGTTAACCCTCAATTTCAAAAGAATACCGGCTTTACCGAGGAGGAACTTCTGGGCAAGCACCCTTTGGAACTGGTTCATCCCGCTGATAAAGAAGTGGTGAGGGGGAAGGTGATTGAGACCCTTAAGGGGGAGTCTGGGTCTTCATACGAATACAGGCTCACTACCAAAGACGGGGAGCCCAGAGTGTTTCTGGAGACCATCTCTTCAATTCAGTATAACGGGAAACGGGCGGCTCTGGTCAGCCAGATGGATATCACCGAGCGCAAACGGGCGGAGGAAGTTCAGGAAAAGGCAGCCAGTGAATGGAGCGCAACTTTTGACTCCATTACGGATTTGATTTCGGTTCAGGATAAAGATTTCAGACTGGTAAGGGTTAATAAGGCTTATGCCGAAGCATTCAAGACGAGCCCGGGAGAGCTTGTCGGCAAGGTTTGCCATCAGATAGTTCATAAAACCGATAAACCCTGTCACAATTGCCCTCATCAACGCACACTGGTTACCCAAAAAACAGAGCGGCTGGAATTATTTGAGCCCACCATGGGGATTTATCTTGATATCTCCACAGCCCCTCTGTTTGATGATAAGGGAGACGTAATTGGCTCTACCCATATCGCCAGGGATATCACCAAGCGGAAGCTGATGGAGCAGGAAATACAGGAAAGGAGCCAGCAGCTGGGGATTGTGAACGAGAAACTTCATACAGAGATCGCCGATCACAAGAGAACGCAGGAAGAAATTGAAAAGGCCAATAGCCAGCTTGAACAGGCGATCCTGAATGCCAATGAAATGGCCTCTAAGGCAGAAGCGGCAAGTCATGCCAAGAGTGATTTTCTGGCCAGAATGAGCCACGAGATCCGCACCCCCATGAATGCCATTCTGGGCATGGCAGAGTTGCTGAGCGGTACTGACCTTATACCAGAGCAACAGCAATATGTTAGTACCTTCCAGTCGGCTGGAGAGAACCTTTTGGGAGTGATCAATGATATCCTGGATATCTCCAAAGTGGAGGCCGGGCACCTGGAGCTGGAAAAAACCGATTTCGATTTCCGGGAACTCCTCGAGAGCCTGGGCGATGTGATGGCTGTCCGGGCTCACGGGAAGTCCATTGAATTGACTCAATACATTGCCCCGGATGTTCCCACTGCATTGATTGGAGACCCGACACGCTTGCGGCAAATATTTACCAACCTTATCGGAAACGCCATCAAATTCACTGCTGAAGGCGGCATACTGGTTGAGGTGAAAGTTTCCGATGACAAATCGGTGGAGACAAAGCCTGATGAGATCGAATTGCTCTGTTCGGTGTCCGACACCGGAATCGGGATTGGGCCGGCATATCTGGCTAATATGTTCCAGCCTTTTACGCAGGCTGATGCCTCGACCACTCGCAAACACGGGGGAACCGGGCTCGGTTTGGCCATTGCCAAGCAGTTGACCGAGCTGATGGAAGGGCGCATCTGGGCTGAGAGCGAAGTGGGCCACGGAACCAAGTTTAATTTCACAGTCAGGTTTGGTGTGCAAAACACCAAGTCCACAAAACGTGCTCAGCCACCCCCGCTTAATCTGCAAGGAGTGCGGGTGCTGATAGTAGATGACACCGCTACCAATCGGATGATTTTGAACAAAATGGTTTCAGAGCTGGGCGCCAGGGTGGTGGAGGCGGAAGACGGCGAACAAGGATTTGCTGAATACCAGCGGGCCCGTCTGGATTCCGATCCGTATCGGCTGGTGCTGCTGGATTGCCGCATGCCCGGAACGGATGGGTTTCAGATGATGGAGAAGATCAAGGGAGAAACCCGTGATCGGAACACCGTTATCATGATGCTCACTTCGGATAACCGGCAGGGAGACATCACCCGGGCCAAAGAAATGGGGATCGATAGATACCTTATCAAGCCGGTCAAGCGCCAAGACCTTTTGGCATCCATTGCCGATAGCCTCGGACGAGCCAAGACCACGGAAACCCTCGATTCCGCCAAGCAGAAGAGCGAGGCTAACGCTGAGTTTCTTGAGGCTTTGCGGATTTTGCTGGTTGAGGACAATGCCGATAATCGCCTGCTGGTCCAATCGTTTCTGAAGAAGACCCCTTACCAGATAGACACGGCTGAAAATGGAGAAATCGCTGTGGAAAGGTTCAAAGCCACAGACTATGATCTGGTGCTGATGGATATTCAAATGCCCGTAATGGATGGTTATACGGCCACCGGCGAGATACGGAAATGGGAAAAGGCGCAGGGGCGCGATTCAACGCCTATCATTGCGCTCACTGCTCATGCGGCCAGAGAAGACGAGCTAAAGAGTCTGCAAATGGGATGTACGGCTCATCTGACCAAGCCGATCAAGAAGGCGCATCTGCTGGATGCCATCCTCGGATATGCCCACAATACACGCAAAACGGAAGATAAAAGTGGAGCAAGCCCGATTGATCCGGCGGGGAAAGAGGATCAAGGCGCGGGCCCAGTCTCTGAGTTAGGGAAGCCCTTATGAACTGGTGCAGGATTCCTCCTGCCGGGGCTTTAGAGCCTGCCCTGAGCTTGCCGAAGGGGGTGTCCCCGAAATCTTCTTTCTTCCCCCCAAGAATGGGGGTCAGGGGGTTGAACTGAACCTGGTCAGAGTTTTTTCTATCACAACCGCAATGGAGCCCAAAGACACAGATAGGGCTCACGGTAACCGCAATATACCATCATGAATATAGTGAATCGGAGGTGCCAAAATGGTCCAACCCACGGCTGCCAATCAGGGTGAAAAGATCACCATAATTGTAGAAAAAGACCTCGAAGATCTCGTCCCGGGGTTTCTGAAAAACCGAAGGTCCGATGTCAAAGCAATGACTGAGGCGCTGGCTCAGGGCGATTTCGATAAGATCAGAATCCTGGGCCACTCCATGAAAGGATCCGGCGGTGGATACGGATTTGACGCTGTTACGGATATCGGGAGAGCGATTGAGATTGCTGCAAAGGAGAGCGCAACAGAAGATCTGCAGAAATGGATCAGGGAGCTTGATGTCTATTTGGACCGGATAACGGTGGTTTATGAGTAATGCTGAAACCAGGCCGCTCATCGTCAGCATCGATGATGATGAGGACATTCTGGCCCTCACCCGCAAGTTTCTGATGGACAGCGGCTATGATGTGATTACGACGACCGATGCCGTCGAAGGGCTGGAGAAGATCAGTCAGGCTAAGCCCAGTCTGATACTGCTGGATGTGGTGATGCCGAAGATGAACGGCTATCAAGTTTGCGCTGCCCTTCGCCAGAACGACGAAACGGTGAATATACCGGTAGTGTTTCTCACCGCGCAGAAAGAAGAGCAGGATAAGGCCAGAGCCTTTGCCGTCGGCGCTGTGGATTACCTGGTGAAACCGGTGAGCAAGGGTAAACTGCTTCAGACTGTGGAGGCGCACCTGGCAACCGGCAAGCGATGGAAGCAGTTATCTGACGGGCCTTCGCCATGGGAGGGAGGCTTATCTTCCCGCAGTTTCATCAGTTTCAAGGAGTCACTGTTTCTTCAATTGGACCTGAAACCGGAACAGAAATACCAACTTTCAAGCGTGCGTTTCTCGGATATCTATTCGTCGGCGTCCAAGGTTGGCATCGCTGCTGCTGCAATCGCCCGTCACATGGCTGATTTCCTGGGGGTTCCGTATGTGACCCATATCAATCCGGATAGCATCGAACTCGGGGTATTGGCTCCGGCGTTCTGCAAATCCTATCACGTGGTGCCCATCAGAGACGAGGATGGTTTGCAGGCCTTCCTCATGAGTAATCCATTTGATCTTCAGTTGATGGATACCCTGAAAGGATTGGGTGGCTCCAATAGTGGATTAAGGATTCTCCTCTCAGATCCGGAGAATATCGAGATGCTGGTTGGAAATCCTGGGGCGGCATCCGGTGCGAATGTCAAAATATCCAGGCCCGATCTTTCAAAGCAGGGTCAGAGCCCCCGAAAACCGGAGGAGCAGTCGATTCCGGATCTCGCCAACAGCATTCTTGAGCGGGCGGTTGCCAGCAGAGCCAGCGATATTCATATCGAGCCTAAGGAGTCTCGAACCCTTATCCGAATTCGAGTGGATGGCGATCTGCAGGATATCCTCTCTCTGGCCAAAGAAACGGGCGTTCAGGTGATCTCCCGGATGAAAGTCATCGGCGATATGAATATCGCTGAGATGCACAAGCCACAGGACGGATCCTTCATGCAGGTAGTGAATGAGCGTACCTTCAATTTCAGATTGTCCACTACTTCCACTCCATATGGGGAGAGTCTGGTTACGCGATTGCTGGAGCCCTACGCGGAACCTAAAGGATTAACGCAGTTGGGGATGACAGACGCGCAAGTCTCTACCATCAAAGCCTTGGCTACCCGAAGTGCGGGATGCATCCTGGTGGTTGGACCTACTGGTTCCGGAAAGACGACTACTGTACTAAACGTCTTGCATGTCACCGATTACAAATCTCGCAGCGTCATTTCGGCAGAGGATCCGGTGGAATATCGCATTCCCTTTGTCAATCAACAACAGGTGAGCGAAAAGGCGGGAGTCACTTTTGAGGCATTGCTGAAGGCCGTGGTCCGGCAAGATCCGGATATCCTGTTCGTGGGAGAAATAAGGGACCCGTATTCTGCGAAGGTTGCCCTGGACTTTGCCAGCACTGGCCATTTGACCATCAGTACCATGCACACCTCCAACGCCACTACTGCCATCACCCGCATGGAGCGGCTGGGGATACCGAGAGAGGTGATAGCCCAAAACGTCAATGCGGTGATTGCACAGAGGCTTATTCGCAAGCTCTGCGACGGATGCAAAAAAGTGGAGCCGATGACCCCGGAAGAGATAGAGATGATGACCCCTTTTACCAATGTGCTTCCCAAGACCGTGGCGCATCCTGTGGGCTGCTCAAAGTGCAATCATACCGGATTCTATGGCCGCGAAGGGATACAAGAGATACTTGCTTTTGATCCGGTCATCTCTGAGATGGTGCGAGACGGAGTGCCGATTTCGGAAATCAGGGCCTTCTCTCATAGCCGTGGGGACTATATGATTGGCGACCATGCCTTGCAGAAGATGGAGAAGCTGATCTTCTGCCCCAAGGATGTTTATGAAAAGGTCCTGATTGAGGAGATTCGGCTTCAGGACTCACCTGCCCAAACGCGCACAGTAAGAGCGGAGGTTCCATCGATGGCCGCAAGGGTTGGTGGGGCAGATATCGATGATGAGGCTAAATCAACCGTTGCAGTCAGCCCTCCATTAGTAGCTGCAGCACAACCGAAGTCCATCCTGGTGGTTGATGACGATGAAGATACCCGAAACCTTCTCTCTCTTCTTTTGACCAAACAGGGATATATCGTAGAAGTGGCCTCCGACGGCATCGATGCGATGATGTCGCTGAGTAAGTCGCGGCATGACCTGGTAATGTCCGATGTCAACATGCCCAATCTGGACGGGTTCAAGCTGCTGGAGGTCATGAGCCAGAAGGGAATCAACGTCCCGGCCATCCTTCTCACGTCTCGAGAAAGCGCCAGCGATGAGGAGAAAGGCATGCTGCTGGGCGCATTTGACTATATTCGCAAGCCTATCAACAAGGAAATCCTGCTCATGCGGGTGGGAAGAGTGTTCCAGCGCAGATGAAAAAGAACCCTTGATGAGTCCCAGACCAAGTGGTGCAGGATTCCTCCTGCCGGGGGCTTGGGGGTGTCCCCCAAATTCCTTAATCTTCCCCCAAGAGTGGGGGTCAGGGGGTTGATCCAATTGCCTATAACTGAGGGGATTCGGATTCGAAAAGGGTCAGTAGAGCGAAAGCCAGAATCACGACGCCTGTGCTCAACGAGGCGTCTGCGATATTGAAAGACGGCCAGTGATAGCCCCCCCAGAGTCGAACATCTAGAAAGTCAGTCACAGCCCCAAATCGAAAGCGATCCACCAGGTTGCCTATGGCCCCACCCAATACCAATCCCATCCCCAGCCGAAACGGCCAGCCTCTCCGGGAAAGGTGGTGAAAGTAAAGCCAGACCATCATTACTGCTACGACACAGGCCACAATCGTAAGGAACGTGGTGTCCAATCCCAGGCCAAAAACCGCACCTTCGTTGGTGGAAAAGGTTAAGCGGAATTTTCCATCGGCGGGAATGGACTGGCCGAGGGTCATGTGCGCTCTGATCAGACTCTTGGTGATCTGATCGCTGATGAGGACGGCCGCTGCTGTTGACAGGAACAACAGGTGTTTGCTCAGTTTGATCTTCAGAGTGTTTGTCATAAACTGTCCCCGGGGGTGTCTGGTTAATGATGCTGCCCCGTAACTCCCTTCGACGGGCTCAGGGCGAACGGAGAAAAAGGTGTCCCGTTCTTGGTGAGCCTGTCGAACCATGAACGCAGGTATAATGCCCTTCTCTATTGGCAAATGCTATGACGACTTTCCTGCTTGCAACAGAAGCCCGACCCTCTCAACGATCTCAGGCAGGGTCTTTCCTGTTTGCCCCTGGATGAGATAATCCGATATGTTTTCGTGGGTGAGGGAGGTGGGCTCTGCATTTATCTCAATCACTTTGGCGTTCTGTTTGCCCATTTCCCTCGTTATCCTGGGCAGAGCGGCAAAGGGGTACACCACTGCCGAGGTTCCGCAGATGAGCATCAGATCGCATTTCAGGGCCTCATCCCTTGCCATCTCCATCACATCGGAGGGGATCGGTTCAGTGAAATGCACCACGTCCAGCTTGATGATCCCGCCACATCCGCAACGAGGCGGCAAGTCTTCCAGCGAAATCAGATCGAGTTCAAACCTTGAGCCACACGAGGCGCATCTTGCCTTATGGACCGTGCCGTGGTAGTGAATCACATTCTTGCTGCCTGCTTTCTCATGCAGCCCATCGACGTTCTGAGTGACGATGCATTTGACAATCCCCAGGTTTTCAAGCGCTGCCAGAGCATGGTGGCCGGGGTTTGGTTCGGAGTCCCTGATATCCCTGAAAAACGTGGCATAGAGGCTGTCACTGTCGGAAACCTCCTCCCAGTAAGCCTTCGGGTCTTTCAGGAACAGACCATATCGCTCGTAAGCTTTGGCTTCTGCTTGCCTGTTGGTAGTCCAAAGCCCTTGCGGACCCCTGAAGTCCTGTATTCCTGATTCAGTGGATATACCGGCGCCGGTTAAGACGATGGCGTACTGGCTGCCGATGAGATCGGCGGCTGCTCGCTCGATTGGATTTGCCGCAGGTTCATTCCCCGGGTCACGCAATTTACATTCCCCTCATAAACTCAGGCCGGAGCAGGGCCGGGTCTTTGGTTGCCAGAACCCTCTCCACTTCCTTCATCATCCGGTCTTTATCCCGGGGCAGCGTCCCCCGGATCGAGAGATAGTTCGAGGCATGCATGGAGCTGAAGAAACAATCGCTGAAGCTGGAGTTTTCCATCATGATCTTGAGCTCCTCCAGCGATCGGAAAGGGGTAATGGGATGAAACTCGCCCCTTTTGCCTTCCTCGTGAAGAGGAGTGCCGGGGATGAATGTCAGGGTTAACGCTCCGGCATAGGCTGGATCTATCTCCGTCAAAATGCGTGCCGTTGCCAGGGCGTGCTTATCGCTTTCCTCAATCCCGCCAAGTCCCAGAATTACT
>JAQTRE010000067.1 GCA_028711995.1 Dehalococcoidia bacterium
AGGCAGTTCTCCTCCAGATGCTTGGGCTGCACCTCCCTCAGCGAATGAAAATTAAAGCAATGTAGTACCAACTTTACGTTCGGGAGAAGCACCTGTCAGCTTCGAAACTGCGGAAGTTGGGCTAGCACATAGACGACATCTGCACTTTGCCAAATCTTGTGTATTCTTAAGTAACTAAAGATGCCACCACGATAGCCGTTGAACACCATAATCACGAAGTATCGCGAGTAATCAACCTCAAGAATTGCAGTCCTGGCATCGGGATCAATCCACTCTAATGCTTCAGGCAGTGGGTCTTGGGTGGTGGTGATTACCTGTATTTGCGCACTCTCTCCTTTATACAGCCAGCCCATCTCTCCTGGCTCAACTACGTCGTCAAAATTCAGGTTTGTTCCTTGAGGCTCATTTTGGAGAACCATCTGGGTTGTTCTGGCTCTCTCATTCCCTGTTTCATCCGACAATACAAAGACAATTTCGCCATGTTGACTCAATTGTGCTCTGCTTATCTTTACAACTTCATATTGTGAATTGGTGTTAGATAGGCTGGTAGCATCAGGCTGATAATCATTAAAATGGGCAAGTACGCAGATCGCACCTGCGCTTTGCCAAATTCCTTGGACCTTCAAGTTGCTGGAGATACCGCTACGATAGCCGTTGAACACCATGACCACGAAATACTCTGAATAGTCTACGGTTAGAATCTTGGTCTGACTTACGGCATTCACCCACTCAATTTCTTCCGGAAGTGGCGTTTGGGCGGAAGTGATTACTCGTATTTGCGCACTGTCCTCTCTATATAGGAAGCCAATGTTCCTCTCTGGCTCAACTATTTTTTCAAATTTCAGGTCAGTCCCGGGCGACAAGGTCGCAATGACACAAGGACTAATACTTGCAGGCACGGTCACAGTTGTAGGGCTTACGCTTGGCAAAGTTGTTTTGTCCGAGGAATCGCATCCGGGGAGCGGGATTGTCATTACGGAAATGAGGATTATGAACAGCAGCACCAAGAATTTGCGGTGGGCCAATCTTGCACCTCCGTTGTTTTCTACTGAACCTAGGGGCTTATGTTGTGGGTATTAAACCACCCTTATCCGGTTTTGTCAAGGGCTTTCAGGCTCTGTTTGATCCATGGATTCCTTTGAGGTGTGACCCTCCAGATGTTTATCCTCCTTGCTTCAGGGCAAAGGTCTGGAGGGGCGAGAACAAACGATCCGAGGCGAGATCAGCACAAAAGGCTTCTGTCACAGAGTGGGGAGAAGCGGCAGATTTCAATTGATGGGTTGGGGCATTTTCAGGACGGGATGACGCTGGCCACAGTTTTGGAAGCTCTGATTAAGTTCTGATCAACCCCCTCGCCCCCAATCTTGGGGGAAGAAGAGGAATCTGGGGGACACCCCCAGACCCCCGGCAGGAGGTATCCTGCACCACTTCATCGGAGGTTCCTTTTCTGTTTGAGGCCTATCCTTCCTTCGTCTGCTGCCAGGAGTGGAGCAGACGGCGCAGGGCCGTGAGGTTTGTGCCCACAGCCAGAATCCAAAGCACAACGATCAAAGCTGTTGATGTAACTGCTGTTAGAAGGAGACCCAGCGTGAGGAGAACGATCCTCTCGGGGCGGGCGAAAAATCCCACTTCGCCCTGGATTCCCAATGCCTCTGCCCTGGCTCTGATATAGCTGACCATGAACGATCCGGCAACGGCGATATAGACGAGGACAATTGCATCAGTCTCATGCCGATCAACATAGTAGATGAGCAATCCCAGAAACAGGGCGGCCTCAGATAATCGATCAACGGTGGAATCGAGGATGGCCCCGAAGCGGGTGGACGATCCAATCATCTTGGCCAGTGCTCCATCGAGCATATCAAACCATGCGGAGAAGACAACGAGCAGACCGCCGACAAAGAGGTGACCGGTAGCCAGAACCCAGGCGGTTACGGCGCTCAAAAGGAAACCGGCGATAGTCAGCGCATTGGGGGAAATACCCGTCCTGGCAATCACGCGGACGATCGGTTCAGACAGGACTCGGCCTAAACTGGGGCGAAGTTTGGAGATCATCCGTTCGCCTTGCGATGGGAATTACCCAGCATCTCCTCGTAGTAATCCATCACTCTACGGGCTACTTTGATCCAATCATATTCATGGGCTTTTTCCCTGCCATTGGCGCCGAGCTTATGGCGTAATGAGGGGTCATCAATGAGCACATCGATGGCCTCGGCGATGGCCTTGGCGTTTCCTGGCTTCACCAGCAGGCCATCGGAATCTCGAGTGATCACACTGGCGTACCCGCCGATATCGGAGGCGACGATTGGTTTGGAAGCAGCCATCGCTTCGAGGAGCACGATGCCGAAGCTCTCCAGCCCTATAGCCGGAGCGCAGAAAATATCGGCCGTCTGATAATAACGGGGCAGATCATTGTTAGTGACATATCCGGAAAAGACGACGTCTTTGAGACGGAGTGTCTTGACGAGTGTCTCGTATTTCCGCCGCGCCCAACTCGGTGGCCCGACCACGATGAGGCGGGTATTGGGGTTTTTAGCCTTGACACGCCGGTAAGCGCTGAGCAGGTGGCCGAAGCCTTTGCGATCCTCCATCCGTCCCACAAAAAGGATATTGATCTTGCCGTCTTTGAATTCTTCAAGCGGTTTTGCCGGAGTGGAAAAGCGCTCCACATTGATGCCGTTGGGAATGATGGTATAGTCCCCGGGAAAGTAGTGGTTGATGAATTCCCGCGCTGGTGGAGAAACGGCAATTCGCCCATCGAGTTTCTCTGCCCATTGGTTCAGCAAAGGACGCCCGAACCAATACCCCCAACTCCGAGGCCGGGAAGCATGGAAAGTGCCGATATTCACCGACCGGGAATACTGTAAACAGGCGGTGGTCAACGGCGGAAACAATGGCTCCTGAAGGTGAACGATATCGAATTCGCCTCGCTCCAGGGGCTTTGATATCCGTTTGGAAAAGAAAAGCCGTGGGGAAAGCGGTGTTCGAACTATCGAGCCGCTGGCATGAATCGGAAACGGCCGACCGACGAACGTAATGTTTTCGTTTTCGGGACGCACTTTTGGACGGGATGAAGGGAGAATATAGTGGACCTCATGCCCCATTCGGGTGAAATTCTCACCAAGGGCAAAGATATGATGATTGACTCCGCTTGGATAAACGTAGTCATAAGGGGAAACGAGTACAATCTTCATTCTGCCCTTGTGCACGGTGAGTCAGGTTTTATGAGTTGTCCGCTGTCCCTTTACGGCCTCGTGGCCTTGGCGAGGCTTTTGCCTTATCAGTAGGAGTCTCACATGATGGTTGTTCGCTATTGGCAGAGGTCTCGGTCTTGGCGCGACCCTTACGTGAAGGTTTATCGTCGCCCGCGAGGATCACAGGAGCGAACAGCTCTTTGTTCTCGATAAAGGCCTCGGTCAGAATTCTGGCTTCATCATCGGTATACTGGATGGGCGGTGATTTCATGAAGTAGGAAGACGGCCCTACCAGGGTGCCGCTGAGTCCCCGTTCGAGAGCCAGTTTGCAGCATCTGATGGCATCGATCACCACGCCGGCGGAATTGGGACTATCCCAGACTTCCAGTTTGCATTCCAGATTCAGTGGCACATCGCCGAAGGTCCGTCCCTCCATTCGAATATAGCACCACTTCCGGTCGTCGAGCCATGGAATATGGTCGCTGGGGCCGACGTGGATGTTGTGAGCGCCTATGTCGTACTCCATCTGAGATGTGACGGAATTGGTCTTGGATATCTTCTTGGATTGCAGCCGCTCCCGTTCCAGCATATTGAGGAAGTCCGTATTGCCGCCGAAATTGAGCTGATAGGTCCTTTCCATTTTCACGCCGCGATCCCTGAAAAGCCTGGTCAAAACCCGGTGGGTTATGGTAGCGCCGACCTGTGATTTGATGTCATCCCCGATAACCGGCAGACCTTTCTCGGCGAATCTCTTTTGCCAGTATGGCTCCCTGCCAATGAAAACCGGTATGCAGTTGATGAAACCGCAACCGGCGGTGAGAACTTGCTCTACATACCACTTGGTGGCCATTTCGCTTCCGACGGGAAGATAGTTGAGGACCACGTCCACTTCTTTCTCCTGCAGAATGCTGACGATGTTGGCTGTTGGGCCGGGAGCGGGGGTAATAATTTCTTTCAGATATTTGCCCAAACCATCGTGGGTCATCCCTCGCTCTACCTTTACGCCTGAGAGGGGGACTTCGCAGAATTTGAAGGTGTTATTTGGGCTGGTGTAGATGGCCTCTGAAAGATCCTTGCCGACCTTGTTGACATCAATATCAAAGGCCGCTACGAATTCGATATCGCTGATGTGATATCCACCCAAATTGACGTGCATGAGTCCGGGAACAAAATCGCTCTCGTTGGCATTTCGATAGTAGTGTACGCCCTGCACCAGAGAAGATGCACAGTTGCCCACGCCGATGATTGCTACCTTTATCTTACCCATGTTCGGATGCGCTCCTTAGATGCTTTGTTTGATTTGGTGATGTCTACTTCATCGCCTTACTTCGATAAAGAGTACCACAAACGGAAGACTAGGACAAGTTGCCCGCTTGTGTCTTTGTCTTGTATCTTATGCCTGTCTATGGACATTGGTGTCGTGAAGTGGTACGACAGACCGTTAAACCTTGACGCCATGAATATAATGGGGGAAAATATAGCAGAATGATTTACGATTTTCACACCCACACCACCCTGAGTGACGGCGTTCTCTCGCCGATGGAACTGATTCACCGCGCTTTTCGAAACGGCTATCGTGTCATAGGGATAACCGACCATTGCGGAATCGGGCAGATGGAGAGGTTCATTGCGGAGATCACCAGAGAGTGCGTGCTGGCTGAGAAGCACTGGGATATCAGAGCAATTCCTGGGGTTGAACTGACTCACCTCCCCCCTGGGGCGATTGCAGATGCGGCCAAAGAGGCCAAGAGAATCGGGGCGCGTGTGGTGGTGGTTCACGGGGAGACTATTGTTGAGGATGTACCGAAGGGGACTAACCTGGCAGCAGTTCAATCTCTCGATGTGGATATCCTGGCCCACCCTGGACTCATCACTTCCGAGGAAGCAACTCTTGCTAAGAAAAACGGCATCTTCCTCGAGATATCTGCCCGAAAGGGTCACTCCCTCACCAATGGACATGTTGTTCGGATGGCCCAACTCACAGGGCCAAAGCTCTTGCTTGATTCAGATGCTCACGATGAGGGGGATTTGCTTTCGATGCGCCTCACACCCTTGATTGTTCGAGGAGCGGGGCTGACAGAGAATGAAATCTCTGAGGTGCTTTTGACCAATCCGCAGTCTTTGCTCAGCAAAGTCAGTTGAGAAAAAGGGTTCTCCGTTTGGGAAGAAGTTAACCGGAGAACCCCTCTCCATCTAGTTAGCTCTTACCGATTCTGAACACTTTGGTGCCGCACTTGGGGCAAACACCCTGTGTGGCGGGCTTCCCATTCTTTAGTTTTATGGCTTTCGGGTTCTTGATCTCTCTCTTTGCTCTACACTTGAAGCAATAGGCTTCCATCGAATCTTCCCCCTTTTCAAAATTTGACTCTGCTAGCTTCCGCTTAACTTGTAGCCTACACTCATCCTAGCCTAAATGTCAAGTGTTTTAGATAGGAAGAGCCCCATCTGCGCTATCTGTGCGTCAAAAAAGAAGCGAAGAAGTCGCCGACTTTTATCTCCACCGCTCTCTCGGAGAAGCGCCAGAAATGGTCCGCGCCTGGGACAACGGTACAAGTCTTTGGTTCAGGGAGTTGGCTGACGATGTGTTCGATCTCCTGATGACTGACGAAGCTGTCCTCTGTGCCGTAAACAAAGAGCTTGGGCTTGGTGTAGTTTTTCAGGAGTCCGGGGGAAACAAAGAAGGGGGAGATGGCTGCCATAGCTTGAACTCGCTCATCTGAGTCAGCGACGGGGATGCCCACCATGGTGCCGAAGGAGTAGCCGCAGATGGCAAGCCTAGCGGGATCGATTTCACGCAGTGTCGACAGGAAAGTGAGGGCCGCTTTCACATCATCCTGTTCGCCGATTCCGTTAGCGTGATGCCCCTCGCTTCTGCCCACCCCCCGAAAGTTGAACCTCAGCCAGGCTATCGAACTCCGGCCCAGACCAGCGCACACGGCATAGACCACGTTGTTGTCCATGCTGCCGCCATAGAGGGGATGTGGGTGGCAGACCACCACTGCAGGGAAAGGGCCCTTCCCTTCCGGTAAGCCCAGAACGCCTTCCAATGAGATTCCGCCACAGGGAAACATCAAGGACTCCTCTTTCATGTATCGGACTCCTTTCTCGTCTGGTTTTGTTTCTGAGCCCGCCATTGTTTGAGCCGTCTATCGATCTCTTTCTCAAACCCTTGATCGCTGGGCACGTAGTATCTCCGGCCCTTCAGGGCGTCCGGGAGGTTCTCCTGTTCCACGATGTGGCCGGGGAAGTTGTGAGCATATTTATATCCCTTGCCATAGCCGACATCCCGCATCAGACGCGTCTCCGGGTTGCGAAGGTGAAGGGGTACCGGATGGGTGCGGGTTTTCTCCACATCGCGCTGAACTTCTGAATATGCTGTGTAGAGGGCGTTGCTCTTGGGAGCGCTGGCCAGATAAACCACCGCTTGCGCCAGAGCAAGTTTCCCTTCCGGCATACCGATGAAATGCACAGCCTGCTGGGCGGCATTGGCCTGCACCAGCGCCTGGGGATCAGCCATGCCGATATCCTCGGAGGCGAAGCGGATCAGTCTTCTGGCGATAAAGAGAGGGTCTTCCCCGGCCTCGATCATTCTCCCCAGCCAATAGAGGGCTGCATCGGGGTCTGAACCTCGCAGTGATTTGTGCAGCGCCGAGATAAGATTGTAATGTTCTTCTCCCGACTTATCATAAAGCAGGGCGCGATGCTGGAAGGCATCCTCAATGGCGCTCAACTCAATCCGTCGCTTGTTCTGATCATCAGGTGGCGTGCCTGAAGCGGCCATTTCCAGGGCACCCAGAGCGGTGCGGGCGTCTCCATTTGACATAACGATCAAGTGTTGCAGGGCATCATCAGCTAGCTCGATACTGTGTCCTCCCAGTCCTCGTTCCGAATCCTGCAGAGCTTTCTGAATAATGGTCCTGATCTGGTCATCGGTGAGCAGGTTCAGGGTGAAGACGCGGCAGCGGGAGAGAAGCGCGGAGATTACTTCGAACGAAGGATTCTCAGTGGTGGCCCCGATGAGAGTGATGGTGCCGTTTTCCACATGGGGCAGAATAGCGTCCTGCTGGGCTTTGTTGAAGCGGTGAATCTCATCGATGAAAAGGATTGTGCGTTGACCGTGCATGCCTCGCCGCTCCTTGGCCTCTTCGACAACCTTTCTGAGATCAGCCACACCGGCGTTGACGGCGCTGACGGGACTGAAATGCGACCTGGTGACGGCGGCAACGACGAAGGCCAGAGTGGTCTTGCCACTCCCCGGTGGACCCCACAGAATGATTGAAGGAATCTGGTCTTGCTCGATAGCCCGGCGCAAGACCCTTCCTTCTCCCACGATATGCTCCTGCCCCACAAACTCGGCGAAGCTACGGGGTCGCATGCGGGCAGCAAGAGGAGCTTCTTTTTGTAGTTGCTTTTCTCGATTCAGATCAAAGAGGTTCATGTTTGACCGGCTATGTAGAATCCGCCACGCGATGTTCTGACCAGAGAGGTGTCTCGCGTGTTTGTCTTCCGCTCCGATTATAGCACAGCATCAAGAGAGCCGACTTCGGGACGTTCCCGAATGGCGACCACTGAGTCGCACGTACGATCCGGTGCTTTGAGGGCAGACAGGCACACTGATTCTATCTCCATCGCAGTCATCTCACCTTGCGGAAGAAATCGCGTATGTCGGCGACAAGTAATTCTGGTTCTTCCAGAGCGGCAAAGTGCCCGCCGCGGGGCATATCGGTCCAGTGGATCAGGTTGTAGCTCTTTTTGGCCCAGTTTCGAGGAACCTTGATGATGTCTTTGGGGAATATGGCCCCGCCAACTGGAGCTTTGATATCCGTGGGAGGGAAGCCCGATCCGGCCCGCGCCATTTCCAGATACAGCCTCATCGATGAAGTGATAGTGCCCGTCACCCAATAGAGAGTGATGTTGGTCAGCAGTTCGTCTTTGGTAAAGGAGTTTTCGATATTTCCCCTGCAGTCGCTCCAGGCGCGGAACTTCTCCAGTATCCAGCCGGCTAGCCCGGCCGGTGAGTCGTTGAGGGCATAGGCGATGCTCTGGGGCCGAGTGGAATGGATATGGTAATACCCCCGACCCGAGGTGTTATACTCTTGAGTCTCCTTAAGATAGCCGAGTTCACGCGGCGTAAGCCCTTCCATGGGGTTCAGAACGCCTGCGGGAGGGGTCGCCGAAACCATATTGAGATGAATTCCGATGCAGTGCTGGGGGTCTGTTTTTCCCATATAGGTGGAGATGATAGCACCCCAGTCTCCGCCCTGCGCTCCATAGCGGGGATAATCCAGCCGACTCATCAGCTCCGCCTCGATTCGCGCAACCTGCTCCGGACTCATGCCAGGCTCCCTCGGAGCTTCAGAGAAACCGTACCCGGGAATCGAAGGGCAGACGACGTGAAAAGCGTCCCGTGCGTCACCTCCGTGAGATACGGGATCGGTCAGAGGGCCGATGATCTTAACAAATTCTGTGATAGAGCCGGGCCAGCCATGCGTGATGACCAATGGCAATGCATCAGGCTCTTTGGACCGCGCATGGATGAAATGAATATTCAGCCCGGCAATCTGGGCGGTGAATTGGGGAAAGCGATTGAGCTCAGCTTCCTGTGCGCGCCAGTCAAAACCATTCTGCCAGTAATCACAGAGGCTTTTCAAGTATAGCAGATCAGTGCCGTAGGACCAGTCACCGTCGTTGATTTGGTCAGGCCACCGCGTTCGGGAGAGGCGATCGCGCAGATCGTCAAGAACCGCTTCGGGGACATGAATTCTGAAAGGCATTATGTCTGACATCGTCTTTCTCCTGTTTGTGATAATTGTAAGCTGTGGTTGCCTCGTGTCTAATAGATAACCATGATACCTTTAACATCAGAAAGGGATCGCTTCGCCTTTTGACATGATTAACAACGGGGTAGGTCTCCTGGTGCGGACAATATAACACAGATAAAAGGGGAAGTAAATGAGGCCCATTGACTTCTTCACCGCATCGTGTTTTTATGGATTCTGACAGATCAGATCGATCTGGTGGGAGTGCCGGGAATGAGCCAAAAAGTACAAAAAGAGACCCTGGATGAATTCGATCACTTGGTGATCAGAGAGCTGGAGATTGATGCCCGAAAGACCTGCTTGGATATTGCTGTGGCGCTGGGCACGAGCAACACCACGGTTCGCCGAAGATTGCAGAATTTGCTGGACAAGCGCATGCTCTCGCTCGTCACCATCACTAATCCTCAAGCTTTGGGATATCTGACACTGGCAATTCTGCGAATGACCACGACTCCTGGCTGCGTTGATGCCGTGGCAACGCAGCTGGCATCCTTGCCCTACACTCAGACCATCGCTGCCACAACGGGAAGTTGCGATATCATGGTCTCTTTGCCGATCCGAGATCTTGACGAGCTATCCAATGTTGTCTCCAGGGATATGAACAGCATCCCGGATATCACCAACATTGAAACATTGCTGGTCCTGAAAACATTTAAGCACGACTGGCCATATATGGGCAGTAGCGATTGCCTTGTCAAGCGCAAATCCGGTAGCTATGATCTGGATGCACTGGATATCTCTCTTATCAGAGAACTGGAATTGGAGCCCAGGGGAACAATTTCACACCTGGCCCAGAAATTGGGCACAAGCAGAGCCACTGTGAGCAAAAAGCTGCAAACACTGCGCTCTGAAGGGATTATTCGAATCATCAGCATCCCCGATCTGAACGCCTTGGGTTACAAGGTGTGGGTTGTGTTGCAACTTAAAGTCGTTCCTTCAAAAATCCCTGAGGTGGTTGAGGAACTCACCCGTTATCCGAATGTTACCCATATTGCCATGCTCACAGGCATGTTCGAGCTGAGCGCTGCGGCGATATTCAAAGACAGTGATGAAATGTATGATTTCACCGTTCATAAATTGGGCCGTATTCCCGGAGTCATCCGGCATGAAACAGTTTTGAATTTGAAAAGCTATAAGCGAACCTACAATCTGGTTGCTCAAAACAACCGTTCGGATGAATAAGATCGGATACTGATTTTCTGCAGTGACCGACTCGTCTCTCTGGTTGGTCTGCGGCTTTGCTTCCGAAAGACGTTCTTCTCCAGCAGGGAGATGAAGAAGAGGTGAAGGATTCCCCCAACGATTGGGGGTTGAGTTAGATTTCTTCAGCATTCTGCTAGATTCAAGAATTCCCGGATTGAGGGCAAGAGAATTTGCTTTGATTTTATCTCCCAGCTATGGTAGTATCTTAGTTGCCCATTAGAACACGTCGGGGAGTAGCGCAGCCTGGTTTAGCGCACCTGCATGGGGTGCAGGGGGTCGGAGGTTCGAATCCTCTCTCCCCGATTTTCCAAGCCTCAATAGAATGAACCTGAAAGGGCTAGTCGGATCACGGCTAGCCCTGTTGGTGTGTGCTAGGATGAACCTCTCCGGTCTGCTGCCACTGCTCCAGAGCATGCCTGCCGATCAGAGCCTTCAGGGTTTCGATCAGCAGGAGGTAACGGTCTTTGACGCCGTCAGACCGCTGGTGATGGCTACTCTCCACCATGATGTCAACATTCCAACTCTGGTGATCACGCCCAACGCCGAGGAGGCCAAGCGGCTTTATGATGAGCTGGTTGCCTGGTGCCATCCCGGTGCTCGGGTTCTTCTCTTTCCGGAGACGGACGTTCTCCCCTATGAGCACCTGACTCCTGATTCTGCCATTATCCAGCAGAGGCTGCGGGTGTTGTCTATCCTGAAGGATCCGGGTGGCACATCACCGTTTATTATTGCTTCTGCACGTGCGGTTTTGCTGAAGACCCTTCACGCTGCTGCCTTTGCTATACAAGTAGTGAAAACGGGTAATCGGATGGACTTGAATCGCCTGTTATCCCGGCTGGTATCGATAGGCTACGAGGCGGGCGAGATTGTGGAGACCCCTGGAACGATCAGCAAGCGGGGCGGTATTATCGATGTCTATTCCCCCAATAATGATTATCCGGCGCGGATCGAATTTCTCGGCAGCGATGTAGAGAGCATCCGGTGGTTCGATCCAGTCACCCAGCGCTCCATGCGCTTTGTGGAGTCTCTTGCGATTGTGCCTGCCCGTGAGATGATCGGGCCCTCGAAGGAATCGGTTCAAAAGGCTTTTGATTCCGTTGATCTCTCCAACTGCAATGTCCAAACCAGAGAGGCCATCGGCGCGGATATGGAACTTCTGCTCCAGGGGCAGTGGCGTGACGGGCTTGAGTTTTATCTGCCGCTTTTCGATGCCGATACCCTCATGGACTATTTCCCTGCCGATGCACTGGTGATCACGGATGATCCGGATAACATCGCTGCTGAACTGGCCGATCTGGAATCTCAGGCGGACCAGCTGCGGCAAGGCCAGGTGGAGAGAGGGGAGCTTCCCAGGAATTTTCCGCTGCCCTATTTTCTCCGTGCCGATCTGGAGGAAAAGCGAGCCAGAATAGGGCGATCCATCTCGTTCCGGAGGTGGGGCGATCAAAGGGAAAATGCGCTTTTCAACTTCGGAGCGGCTATCAGCTATGGCGGGAACATATCCCGGTTTCTCGATGACGCCTCTCGCGGACTTAAAGAGGGCCGCCGAATTGTGGTGATCTCCCAGCAGGCGAGCCGATTGGCAGAATTATTTAGTGAACATGGCATACTGACCTCTCCTGTGGAGCAGATCGACAATTTGCCGCCACCGGGTTTGCTGATGCTGGTGCACGGCTCGCTCTCCTCCGGTGGCTGGACATCGGGCGAGACCTCACTTTTCACCGATATGGAACTCTTCGGCTATGTCAAAGAGCGTCGGTCATCCCCCAAGCGTCGTTCCCAGCACCAGATATTTCTTTCCGATCTGGCCGTTGGCGATTATGTGGTGCACATCGATCATGGCATCGCTCGATTCAATGGCACCACCATTCTGAAGACAGAGGGTGTGGAGCGGGAGTATCTGGTCCTGGAATACGCCGAAGGCGATAAACTCTATGTTCCCACGGATCAGGTTGACCGGGTGGCTCGATATGTGGGTTCCGGGGGGTATTTACCGGCTCTCAGCCGACTCAACACACAGGAATGGGATCGAAGCAAAGAACGAGTCAAGGGAGCCACCAGGGAAATGGCAGGAGAACTTCTGGCGATCTATGCTGCCAGGGAGGTATCCGAAGGTATAGCATTTGAACCTGATACCCCGTGGGAGAGACAACTGGAAGCTTCCTTTCCTTATGTGGAGACGCCGGATCAGGCCAGAACCATCGCCGAGGTCAAGCAGGATATGGAAAGTGCCAAGCCTATGGATCGACTTGTCTGCGGCGATGTGGGCTACGGAAAAACCGAGATCGCCGTCCGGGCCGCTTTCAAGGCGGTGGCCAGCGGTATGCAGGTGGCGGTTCTGGTTCCGACCACCGTTCTGGCCCAGCAGCACTATACTACCTTCACCCATCGGCTGGCGGCTTTCCCGATCCGCATTGAGGTCCTCAGCCGATTCCGTTCTCCCCGGGAACAGCAAAAGGTGGTGGAAGATTTGGCCAGCGGATCGGTGGATATCTGCATCGGCACGCATCGCTTGCTTCAGAGCGATGTGATTTTCAATAATCTGGGCCTAGTGGTGATCGATGAGGAGCAGAAGTTCGGTGTGGCCCATAAAGAGAAGCTCAAGAAGCTGAGGAGTGAGGTGGATGTGCTCACCCTCACGGCAACGCCGATCCCGAGAACACTTCACATGGCGATGGTGGGCGCACGCGATATGAGCGCCATCGAGACTGCCCCGGAGGCGCGTCTACCGGTGAAGACGTATGTGGGGGAGTGGGATTCGGAAATGGTCCGCGAGGCGATTCTCCGGGAACTCGACCGCAAGGGGCAAGTCTTCTTTGTGCATAATCGGGTGGAGAGCATCGGGTTTGTTGCCGAACAGTTGCGAGAGCTTGTGCCGGAGGCCAGGATCGTTGTGGGACATGGCCAGATGCCGGAAGAGGTGCTGGAATCGGTGATGCTCGATTTCACCTCCGGAAAGTATAACGTTCTGGCTTGCACCACCATCATCGAGTCGGGATTGGACGTGCCCAATGCCAACACTTTGATCATCAATCATGCCGATAAATTGGGACTGACTCAGCTTTACCATCTCCGCGGTCGGGTGGGGCGCTCCGATGTTCGAGCTTATGCTTACCTCCTTTACGATAAAGACAAGCGCCTGACCGATCTGGCCCAGAAGCGGCTCAAAACGATATTTGAGGCCACCGAACTGGGGGCGGGTTATCGTATTGCCATGAGGGACCTGGAGATTCGAGGGGCGGGAAACATTCTGGGGTCGGAGCAGAGCGGAAATGTGGGAGCAGTGGGTTTTGACCTGTATTGTCGACTTCTGGCCGATGCGGTGGCGGAACTGAAAGCGGGAGTTGGAGCCGTCATCCAAAGACCTGAGCTTCCCACGGTTGATATACCTTTAACTGCGCATATTCCTGAAACGTATGTGCCTGATTTGAGCGGGCGACTGGCCATATACCACCGCTTGGCCAAACTCGAATCGCTGGAGCAAGTCAAGGATTTGCAGCAGGAATTGAAGGATCGATTTGGCCAGGTTCCCCAGCCGGTCCAGAACCTGCTCCTTGGCATCAGGCTGAGACTTCTAGGTGCTCAGGCCGGCATTCAGAGGATATTCACCGAAGGAAGCCAGGTGGTTGTGGCGATAGGGAGTGAAAGCACAATTAGTCGGGCTTCTCTGCAGCGCAGCTTTGGAAGCAGTGTCAAAGTGGGGCCAAATCAAATTCGCCTGGATATTAAGCAAATGGGGAACTTCTGGACGCGGATACTGGAGCAGGTGCTTCGGACGATGATCCCTAAAAAGTGAGGGCGGGTTGAAAACCGCCCTCACTAATCTTCCTTATGCCTATACCATATCCAACCAGGCCTGATACTTCTTATCCCTGCCGTGAACCACATCGAAGAATTTGGATTGAATCTTCTCGGTCAGCGGCCCTCGCCCATTGTTGCCGATTGGTCTTCCGTTCACCTCACGAACTGGCGTGACCTCCGCCGCTGTGCCCGTCAGGAAAACCTCATCCGCCAGGAAGAGCTCTTCCCGGAGAACATCGCGGAATACCACCGGGATGCCCATGTCTTTGGCGATCGTGATCACGGAATCGCGGGTTATGCCGGGGAGCGCCCCTGCGCTCGGCGGTGGAGTGACGATCTCTCCGCCCTTGATGATGAAGAGATTCTCACCGCTTCCCTCGCAAACCATTCCGTGCGAATTGAGCATGATGGCCTCGTCGAACCCCTGGTCGATGGCTTCAAGCTTGGCCAGCACCGAATTGGCATAATTAGCGGAGGCCTTGGCATGGGTCGGGAGTGAGCGTGAATCTATCCGCTGCCATGAGGAGATCATCACACGGATTCCCTTCTGAACTCCTTCGTCGCCCAGATAAGCGCCCCATTTCCAGACAATGCACGAGACATCCACCGGATTCTTGCGGGGATTGACGCCCATTTCGCCATAGCCATAGAAGGCGATGGGGCGGATATAGCATGCCTTGTAGCCGTTGGCCTTTACTGTATCCCTGGAGGCGGCGCACAGTGCGTCCACGGTATATGGGATCGGCATCTGATAAATTCGGGCGCTATTGAACAATCTCTGAATATGCTCCCTCAACCGAAAAATAGCCGGACCGGCGGCTGTTTCGTAGGCTTTCATACCCTCAAAGACCGCTGTGCCATAGTGCAGGGCGTGTGTCAACACATGCACTCTTGCCTCATCCCAGGGGATCAGTTTGCCATTGAACCAGATCTTCTCCGCTTTTTCCATCTTTCCTTCCTTACGATCAAAATTGAGGCACACGGCCCGACGCTAAAGATAATTCAGAATCTCTCCCAGGCCTCGAATACGCTGGCAATCATGGTGCTGAAAAAGGAGCCCGTCACGATCCAGCAAGAGTGGCTTAATCCCTGCTCCCTGTGCTCCGGTCACGTCGGCATGGTATTGATCTCCCACATGGATCGCCTCTGAGGCTCGGGCGTTGGCGCATCCGAGCGCAGCGCGAAATATCTCCGGCCGCGGTTTGGCAAAACCGACTTCATGGGAAGTGAGCGCAAAATCCAGATGGGAACCCAGGCCAAGCTCGGCACAAAAATCTTCTACGCTCGTGTGGAGATTGGAGATGACCCCAACCTTCAAGCCGCGGCCGCGGAGCAGCGCGAGTGTGGGCAGCGCATCTTCAAACAGCATCATCCGATGGGTCATTTTCTGAAGGCTCGCTCGTATTTTGATAACCACATCTCTTGAGACGTTCACGCCAGCCTCTCGCAGCAGGATCGCCTCATAGTCGGTCCACAGGTTTTCTCTCTCCTCGGGGGAGCGTTTTTCCAGCGGCAATCGGGCATCTTCCTGGCTGAAGAAATCGCCGGCTGTCCAAAAGCCCCGCCGGAGGTTTTCGTTGCTCACCTCGATACCGCATTCACGGCATGCCCGTCTGCGATGATCCTCCGGTGTGGGATCAGTGGTGACGAGCGTATTGAAAAGATCGAAGAAAATGGCTTTGATCATGGTCAATCTCGGCTGCCGTTCTATATCCGGAAATTACTTTTTGACAGCTTCAGCTGCTGCGCAGCGGCTCCTCTGGGATTATAGCATAAGTTGCAAAAGAGGAGGAATGGGTTATAATTGAATCCACCGTTATACCCCCCGGCCATACGAGGCAATTCAATGAATAGGCATATCCGCATTATCCTTCTGATGGCCCTTTTGTTCCTGGGGGTCATATCTCTCGGCGTTGCTCAGGATGACTCCAGCGATATTTATATCCTCCATGTCGATGGGACCATTGTTCCGGTAGTGGCCGATTATATCGATCGGGGGATATCTGAAGCTGAGGATAACGGAGCGGCGGCTGTCGTCATAGAGCTGAATACCGCCGGGGGCATGCTTTCGACGACTGAAGACATCGTCGATCGGATTTTGGAATCCAGGGTCCCGGTGGTAGTGTATGTGGATCGATGGGCAGGCTCTGCAGGTACCTTCATCACGATGGCTGCTCATGTGGCTGCCATGGCTCCAGCCAGTCGGATAGGTGCGGCGAGTCCGGTATCCATCGACGGAGACCTTTCTGAGACCATGAAGAAGAAGCTCAATGAGGACACTGCTGCTCACATCAGGGGGCTGGCCGACCTCCGGGGCCGGAACCAGAAAGCGGCGGAAGCCACCGTTCGAGAAGCCCTTTCCTTTACCGATAAAGAGGCGCTTGGCATTGCACCGATCTCTGAATCTCAGCGGCAAGTACTTGGTCTGGAAAGCCCCTATCTCGATCCGCCGCTGGTCGATGTGGGGGCCAAGGATATCGAGGAACTTTTGGTCAAGATCGATGGCATGCAGGTGAAGGTTGGCGATGAGATGGTGACGATTCGTACCGAAGGCTATCGGATACACAAGATCGGGATGAATTTCCTGGAGCGTTTTCTCCATGTGGTCA
>JAQTRE010000068.1 GCA_028711995.1 Dehalococcoidia bacterium
CAATGAGCGCCGGGAATTGCTGCGTTTGCTGGTAGATGAGATAATCTACTATGACGATGGTCGGCTGACCATCAAGACCATCATCCCCCTCAATGATAATGTGCAATTGCATCCTGAAGCTCGGGGGGTTGAGGGGGTTTAGCAAGACTGAGGCAGGAGAAGTGGATTTCCCCGTATCAAGTACGGAATGACAAAAGGACAAAACAATGACGGTCACAGAATTACCGACGGACATAATCCCTCATTCCTCTTTCCGCGCGGAAGTGGAAGAAAAGAGCGGACAGAAAATCTCCGCCTGCTTCCAGTGCGAGAAGTGCACCAACGGCTGTCCGGTGACTTTTGCCATGGATATCGCACCACACCGGCTGATCCGATCGGTGCACCTGGGATTGAAGGAAGAAGTCTTGAAAAGCGATACCATCTGGGTTTGCGCCTCCTGCGAAGCCTGCACCACTCGATGTCCCAACGGCATCGATATCGCTCACATCATGGATACCCTCCGGCAGATGTCTCAGCGCCAGGGGTTCCCGGCATCCCGGAAGAACGTGCCCCTCCTCCACCGGGCATTCCTCACTTCAGTCAAAAGGCGAGGTAGAGTGAACGAGACGGGGCTGGCTGTATCTTACACCTTGAAGAGCGCTGGCCTAGGCGGGCTTTTGAAGCAAGGCATGAATCAGGGATTGGGCATGCTCAGGAGAGGAAAGCTCCGTCTCCTGCCGGACCGCGTTCGGGCCGGAGATCAAATCAGCGACATCTTCAAGAACACGGAGAAGAAGGGATAGGCAATGAAGGTTTCATATTACCCCGGATGTTCCCTCGATGGCACCGCCAGAGAGTTCGGCGAGTCTGTGGAAGGCATGGCCAGAATGCTGGGAGTGGAACTGGCGGAGCTTCCTGACTGGAACTGCTGCGGGTCTTCTTCGGCTCATGCCACGAGCGAAGCTCTGGCTTTCGATCTGGCTGCCCGAAACCTCGGAATTGCCGAGAGGGCCGGACTCGACCTGTTGGTTCCCTGCGCGCTGTGCTTCTCGCGACTCAAGACGGCTCAAAAAACAATAGCGGCCGGGCGCACGAGCGGAGGCATTTCCACACTCACCTCCTCAAAGGTTCAGGTAAAGGACTCCGTAGACTTCCTCTGGCATGATGTTGGCGAAAAAGCTATTCGTCAAAAGGTCAAAAAGTCACTGAAGGGATTGAATCCGGTCTGCTATTACGGCTGCCTGACCACCCGCCCTCCTCACATCACCGACGCCCCAATGCCGGAGGACCCACACGGGATGGACTTACTCTTAGAATCTCTGGGAGCCAATGTCAAGAACTGGTCATACAAAACGGAGTGCTGCGGTGGAAGTCTGACTCTCTCGCTGCCAGAGGTGGCCCACAAGTTGATACAGAAACTACTGGATATGGCCCAGGAGGCCGGAGCCGACTGCATCGTCGCCGCCTGCCCCATGTGCCACAGCAATCTGGACACATGGCAAAGGGAAATCTCAAGAGAGACCGGCAAGAACTACTATATACCGATTTTCTACTTCACCGAGCTGATGGGCCTTTCCTTCGAACACCCGGATACTCGGAAATGGCTCCGCCGCCATTCCACCGATCCGCTGCCGTTCCTCAGGCAAAAGGGGCTTCTCTAAAGCCTGACTTCCCAGACTCCTTTAACCTCGTGATCCTCCCTGCGTTGTGACCTTGGTTGCATTCCAATATGGGCTGATTTACAATAGGCCCAAGCAGAACGAACCCGCGGTGCATGGCTTTTCTGTATGCTACTTGAGATGCCTCAAGTGATGTCGGATGATGGGTACGACGGTGATCTACTCCGGATTGTATGGCCAATCACTATTTTGCAAGTGGAGGGAGCTTATGGCAAAAGACCTTTGGATCAATCTGCCGGTCAAAGACATAAGAAAGTCCAAGGAATTTTTCATCAAGATTGGCTTTCCGCTTCATTCGGGACCCGGCAATATGGATCACTCGGCCAGCTTTTCCCTGGGAGACAACCGGGTGATTGTGATGCTTTTTTCACAACAGATGTTTGAAAGCTTCACGCAGGATAGAATCGCTGATACCAAACAGGGTACAGAAGTCTTATTTTCACTTGGGGCGGAGACTAGGGAAGAAGTTGATGAAATGGCAAATAAGGCAGCAAGGGCAGGGGGCACCATTTTTGCTAAACCTCAAGAACGCGAAGGATGGATGTACGGTTGTGGTTTTGCCGATCTGGATGGTCATCGGTGGAATGTGCTGTACATGGATCCGAGCAAGATGCCAAACGGGTAATGAATAGTCATTGGAGGACCCGACCGCCAGAGCGCCAATTTTTGATTGAGGCCTTGCTTCCAAAGGCAGGTTTTGAAAACAAGGGCTGTCTGGCATAACCTCTGCGGCTCAATTCGGGGGTTGGGCGGAACTCAGATAAAAAGGATAGTATCAAGATGAAGAAAAAGATATGGCTGATGACCATGCTGTTGATTCTTCTTTGCACAACAGTAGGTTGTGGTTCACAATCGGAAACAACACATACCATCACAAACCAGACTGCTGAAAATGAAACCGAAACTATCTACCCCGCTCAAGGTATCGTTTCTGACTCAAATATGCAATGGCCTGTATATCTTCCCGATGATATTCCGGTCTTAGCAGGTGATATACGTTTGGTAATGGGATCTCCTGATACCAATGTCCGCATATTTTATGAGCCTCTCTCTGAACGCCTGATAAAGGCATATGTTCAACTGTGTGCACAGAAAGGTTTTGCAATCAAGTATCTTGTCTATACCCAAGAAGGATTCCCGGATAATTCGGCGGAAAGGATCAAGTCTGGTGAGTTTGACGCAATTGACATCACCAAAGGTGACTACGCCCTGCGTTTGGAATGCGGTAGCGACCTAGCGACCCTGGATATCCAGATAACAAGTGCGACACCCAGAAACTCCCCAACAACAATTCCATGGCCTGCAGACATCAAGCCATCAGTGCCTCAACCGGAGCAGTGCTGGGTTCGAAACATCGCCAATCTCAGCTATGGCGGCTATCAAATTGTCTGTCAATACGCAGACGGCAACTTGAGATTGAATGAATATCTGCAAGTCTTGACGACACTGGGCTTTCAAGAAACGGATCGGTTGATCAATGACCATGATGAGATTGTACATGTTACGCTCGAAACTGAGAGCATGTCTGTAAAACTAATGCCCCATTCTCCTTCTTCGACAATGACATTTCAAGTATGGCCGAAGAATCCATAACACAAAGACACCATACGGCCCTGCAAGTCGTGCAACCGATTTGCAGGGGTCGTTCCCCCTTGAAGTTGGTTCATCTTCCGAAAGTCGTCTTGCACTAAACTGGGCGATGCAGAAGAGAGAGGCGTACAAAACCCGCTTCAGGGCATGTTTATTGGCCTCGGCGGTGAACTCCCCCTAAACCCCCTCTTTTCGAAAGAGGGGGTAGCGCGCAGTGCTGGGGGCGTTAAAAGGAACCCGACTATCCGATGAAATACCCCTTCGGATCAAACAGCCTGATGGTGGAAAGGCTATCCAGTTCCGGGGGAGCGCAAAGGCTGACATTCGGAGAGACTTTCAGTTCCCACCCACAGCTCTCCCTGGCTTTTTTGACCTGTTCTTCGAGAGTCGCCCCTTCCATTGTGGGCAATACCTTGGTAAGAGTGAATTCAGCATCCTCCCCCAGCTTTTCGTAGACGCCGATATCGGTCACCAGCGTTTTGATGGTATTGCCCGGTCCGGTAATATAAGGCGCTTCTTCTACCAGTCGCCGTTTCGCCTGAGCGATGACGATCATTATCTCGCTGGCGCCGCTGACAACATCGTTAGCACCGCCGGAGCCGATAAGATAGGCTTTCCCCGGGATCATGGTGGAGTTGATGTTGCCGTGTTTATCGATCATGGCCGCCCCCAGCACGCCGATGCATCTCCGGTAAGCACCGCCCGCGTATATCCCCAGTATATTCAGAGAGTCGGTCATCATCGTGCAGGTGGCCAGATTGTCCAGATTGTGAATCGAAGGATCTCCGGGCGGCGGAAAATACCCCAGGAATCCAAACTCGGCGATGAGATCGACAGGATGATTATCCGCATGAAGCAGCTGGTTTGCCAGCCACGCCGAGATGTTCGATGCACCGATCCCGGCAAGAAGCAGTTTATAGTCGTTCCCGATAACCCGCTTTTTGATCTCCCTCGAAGCCTGCACCACCATCATCTCCTTGGGATTGTAGCTGGTGGAAAGGATGTGCTCCTTGGAAACGGATCGGATTTCATTCCGCCAGGAGCCCGGCAACGCCCGGCCGTTTAGATAGAGCAGCCGCTCTCCTCCCAGCTTGTCCAGATAATCCTCATGCGTTTGGCAGCTCAATATCCACTTGTCCATCCACTCCCGAGCGGAGTCTTCTTTTCTAAAAGCTTCGTGCAGGGCAATGAGATAGTCGAAATCGTCGAAATAGCCCGCCAGTTCCGGAGCGCAGTAGTTGGTGATTCCCCGGGGATGCGACCCGTACGGCGCCACCGCCACTGCCTTGACCATATATCCGGGCACCCGGACAAGATCAGGGCGCTGCTTGACGAATTCAGTGGGGACTATTTTCTCCACCGTCGCTATCACACCGTTCTTACTCGCCAAAGCTCCCCATAACGCCTCGCCACCCGGGCCCGTGCCGATGATATTGCCGTGCCGGTCGGCGGCGTGGGAATGCATTATGGTCAGATCAGGGTTGGCGGGGCTGACGATACCGATCCGGCCGCCCTTGCCGAACGGGTCATCCAATTCCATGAAGCCTCCCTTGTTGTTTGCCATGCTGCTATCCAGCAGGGAACGAGTAGGCATGAAGGGCAAACCCATCGCCCCGGCCATGAACCGTTGCACGTAAGAGAGAAAAGACCAGCTTTCAATCTCAATCTCTTTGGAGAGCCAGGCATTGGCGGTGACCGGATTCGGGCTTCCGGTGGGATAGGAATCCCCGACGAAGGCTGATATCACCTTCTTGACCTGTTTGGCATAAACGAGGCTGATACTGTGTTGATACAAGAGCAGGCTGTAGATGGTGAAATCCGGCTTTCTGCCCCAGAACTGCCGCACAATCTCGCAAATAGCGGCATTAGCAGTGCCCTGACCTACGCAAAGGTGCAAGCTCATCCCCGGATTCACGTTTTCGGCGATGGCTTGCTTGAGGCTGACCACCTTGTTCTCCGGGTGATTCGGAATCTGAAAACGGCTGAAATCGATCTGGTTCATCGGCACAAACTCCAAACGGATTCTCTCTTTTTCGGATCCAACCCCTATAGTATCTCATAATAGCCAAGAAGCTCCAACAAATCCCGGCCAGGCAAGAGAATGTATTTAAGAAAAACAAAATCACCTCCGGGAGCCTGCTTGAACGCCTGGAGACGCTGATGGCATTGCTTTCAAGTAAAGGCATCGGGTATGATATTTATTGGAACAATGCCTGATTACTCCATCGTGCGGCCCGGCTTCGAGCCCGAAAGAGGCGGCTGTAAAGGCTCTGGAATTAACCTCTGAGGTCTCACGGGAGTTCAGACGTTCACAAAAATTGTGAGGAGCGATAATGGATAGAATCCCACAGAAACCGTCAAGAAAGAAGAAAGATGTCTACGCCGGTCTGAAGCCTGCAGCGTTCGGTGAGAGAAAAGCCGATTTCTCAACTATAGGGAGGAAGATTGCCAATCCTTATAAGAACCTGCGGCAGGTAGTCTGCGTAGAAGCAGCCCGAACCCCCTATGGCAGGTTTAACGGCAGTCTGGCCGAGTACGAGGCGGTTGATCTCGGCGCAATGGCCATCCAGGAGGTCATGAGGAGAACTGCGGGCAAGGTGAAACCCACCGATATCGACTATGTCATTCTGGGTCACGTGGTTCCTGCCGGTTGCGGCCAGGTTCCTTCAAGGCAGGCCTCTATTCTGGCCGGCCTCCCCGAGTCCGTTCCTTCGATCACCGTTAACAAGGTCTGTTCCTCCGGTATCAAGACAATCGATCTGGCCATCCAGATGATTCAGACCGGCAGGGCCGAGATTGTTATCGCCGGCGGTCAGGAATCGATGACAAATTGTCCTTATGTGCTCAAAGAGATGCGCTGGGGAGCCAAGATGTCGGTGCCTCAGACCAACGTTGTCGACGCCATGGTTTATGACGGACTGTGGGACGCCTTCTATGATCGTCATATGTGCATCCACGGATCGGAAGTAGCCGATGAGTTCGGTTTCACCAGAGAGGATCATGACGAGTGGGCTTATCACTCCCAGATGGCCGCCAAGGACGCCATGGAGAACGGCAGAATGGATGATGAGACCTTCCCGGTCGAATTCCACCAGGGGAAGAAGACCCTTATAATGGAGAAGGATGAGTTCCCGAGACCCGATACTACCCTAGAAGTTCTCAGCAAGCTGCCCCCGGTTTTCGGACATGTGAGCGCAGTGACCGGCAAGCCCGGAAGCGTCACGGCCGGTAATGCCCCCGGCGTCAATGACGGCGGCGATGTCTGCATGATGATGAGCGCGGATATGGCCAAGAAGCTGGGAATGAAGCCGCTCTTCACCGTGATTGACTATGATGAGGTTTCCCAACCCACCAAGGATATTGCCACGGTGCCCGGCCTTTCCATCAAGAAAGTGCTGGATCGGAACAATCTGACGGTCAAAGATGTTGATCTCATCGAGATCAATGAGGCTTTTGCCGCAGTCGCACTGGTGAGCGCTCTCAGGATACTTGGCATGACCAAGGAAGAGATGTACAAGAAAGTTAACGTAAACGGTGGCGCCTGTGCCTTCGGTCATCCCATTGGCGCGACCGGAGCCAGAATCGCCATGACCCTTGCATATGAGCTGAGACGCCGCGGCGGCGGAATCGGTGTATGCGGTATCTGCTCCGGGCATGCCCAGGGCGATGCCATGCTGATCCGGGTAGAGAAATAAGCTCTCAAGCTGAAGGTGTCTGTTCGTAGGGGCGATTAGTAAATCGCCCCTACGTTTCCTATCAATAGCGTTCAACAGGTAAACAAAAAGAAAGCGGCAGCCTTTTAGGCTGCCGCTTTCAAATCTGCCGGAATTACTTCCTCTAGTACATTCCTTCCATGCCGCCCATACCACCCATACCACCAGGAGGCATCATGGACATCTTGTCCTTCTCGGGAAGGTCGGTGACCATGGCCTCAGTCGTCAATATCATGACCGCCACGCTGGCAGCATTCTCCAGTCCGCTGCGGACCACCTTGGTAGGATCAATGATGCCCTTCTCGATCATATTGACATACTCATTCTTCTCGGCATCAAATCCCATCCCCTTCTTTCCCTTCTTGACCGCATCGATGACTACTGCTCCCTCGCTACCGGCATTCTCTGCGATGGCTCTCATGGGCTCCTCAAGGGCTCTCTTCAGCACCGCTACGCCAGTGGCTTCATCACCTTCAAGTTTCAGCTTGTTGAGTGCAGCGATGCAGCTAACCAGCGCTACACCACCACCAGGAACAATGCCCTCTTCCACAGCAGCACGCGTGGCCGAGAGAGCATCCTCGACGCGGAGTTTCTTCTCCTTAAGGTCCACTTCTGTGGCTGCTCCGACCTTCAAGATAGCCACACCGCCAGCCAACCGGGCCAGCCGCTCCTGTAACTTCTCGCGGTCAAAATCGGAAGTGGTCTCATCAATCTGAGCCCTGATCTGCTTGATGCGGGCGGTGATATCTGCGTCAGCGCCTTTGCCCTCAACAATGGTGCAATTGTCCTTATCGGCAACAACTCTCCTGGCCCGGCCAAGGTCCTCAACCGTCACTGAATCGAGTTTCCGACCCACTTCCTCACTGATCACCTGTCCGCCTGTGAGAATGGCGATATCATCCAGCATCGCCTTGCGCCGATCGCCAAATCCCGGTGCTTTGACGGCAATACAACTGATGGTGCCGCGCAGTTTGTTGACCACCAGGGTAGCCAGCGCCTCTCCATCAACATCTTCAGCCAGGATTACAATATTCTTGCCGACCTGGAGAATCTTTTCCAGTGCAGGGAGAAGATCGGTCACGGCGGATATCTTCTTATCGGTGATGAGGATATAGGGGTCCTCGACAACCGCTTCCATACGCTCGGCATTGGTGATGAAATAAGGGCTGATGAAGCCGCGGTCAAATTTCATCCCTTCCACAAACTCGGTCTCGAACTTCAGCCCCTTGCCTTCCTCAACGGTGATCACGCCATCTTTGCCTACTTTTTCCATCACATCGGCGATCAGTCTCCCGATCTCCGCATCTCTGGAAGAAACGGTGGCAATCTGAGCGACCTGCTCTTTGCCTTTCACTTCAGTGGAGATTTTCTTGAGTTCTACGACTACGGCATCCCTGGCTTTCTCGATGCCCCGCTTGATGGCCATCGGGTTGGCCCCGGCAGCGATATTCCTCATTCCGCCATGAACTATGGCTTGAGCCAGAACACTGGAACTGGTGGTGCCATCGCCACAAGCGTCATTGGTCTTGGTCGCGGCCTCTTTCACCAGCTGGGCGCCCATATTCTCGAACGGATCCTGAAGTTCGATCTCCTTGGCGATACTGACGCCGTCATCCACCACGGCGGGGGGGCCGAATTTTCTATCCAGCGCCACGGGTCTTCCCTTTGGCCCCAAGGTTACCTTTATAGCATTAACCATCTGATCGACCCCCGAAATCAGGGATCGCCTTGCTTCCTCACCATACCTTATCTGCTTTGCCATTTTGAACCCTCCTACTTATTCCTCTTGGCCTGGATATCGCTTTCACGGAGAATCAGATATTCCTCACTCTCATATTTCCACTCCGTGCCGGCGTATTTGGCGTAGATCACCGTATCGCCCACCTTGACTTCCATAGGAATGCGCTTTCCATCGTCACCGACCCTGCCGGGTCCAGTGGCCATCACTTCGCCTTCCTGTGGTTTCTCTTTGGCGGTATCGGGGAGTACAATGCCTCCCTTGGTTATTTCCTCACGGGTAAGCGGTTTCACGATAACCCGATCGGCCAGTGGCGTTACTTTCAGAGCCATACTAACCTCCATCCTTTCACCAGAGATAATTAGCACTCTCGACGCGAGAGTGCTAATTAGTTTTTTACCATATCCGAAGACGGTTTGTCAAGGGTTATCTTAATTGATACAATGAATCTGTCGTTTTGTGAATCATATGCCCTTGAATTCCATTTTCATCAAAGGTGCCCGGGAGCACAATCTCAAGAACATCGATGTCACCATCCCCAGAGACAAGCTGGTGGTAATCACCGGCGTTTCGGGATCGGGGAAGAGTTCTCTGGCTTTCGATACCATCTATGCTGAGGGACAGCGCCGATACGTAGAGTCGCTCTCGGCCTATGCCCGCCAATTTCTCGGGCGGATGAACAAGCCGGATGTCGATTACATCGAAGGGCTGAGTCCAGCGATTGCCATCGACCAAAAGGGCACCAGCCGCAACCCCCGTTCCATCGTAGGAACAGTGACCGAGATCTACGACTATCTCCGCCTCCTTTTTGCCCGCACTGGACATCCCCACTGTCCCCAATGTGGACGAGAGATTGCCCGGCAGACAATACAACAGATTGTCGATTCCATCCTGGAAATTCCCGAAGGCCGTCGTTTCATGATCCTCGCGCCGATGGTCAAAGATCGCAAGGGGGAATATCTATCTGTCTTCGAGGACCTCAGAAAAAGTGGCTATGTCAGAGTTCGGGTGGACGGCCAGATTCGCGACCTCGCCGAGGAGTTCAATCTGGATAAGCAAAAGCGGCATACCATTGAGGTCATTGTGGATCGATTGGCCGCCGGAGGGGAAGATCAGAAAGGACGAGTAGCCGATTCTATAGAGACAGCGCTCAAACTCGGAGGAGGGGTAGTGCTGATCTCCATCATCGATGGTGAAGAGCGCCTCTTTTCCGAACAATTCGCCTGCCCGCACTGCGGGATCAGCATCGAGGAGATCGAGCCCCGAACTTTCAGTTTCAACAGCCCCCATGGCGCTTGTCCCGAGTGCACCGGCTTGGGTATGAAACTGGAGATCGATCCGGTTCTGGTCATTCCCAACAGAAACCTCTCGCTGGGTGAAGGCGCAATCCTGCCCTGGGCGAAATCAGGTGCAATGAGTTCCTGGTATGCTTATCAGATCGATGATCTGGCCCGAGAGCACGGCTTTTCCACCAAACTCCCCGTCAAGGACCTTACGGATCACCAGCTTGACCTGGTTCTGTATGGAGAGCGAGGCGAGATCACAAAGTATAGAAACCGGTTTGGCCGCGTCAAGGAGCACTCTTCCGGGTTCGAAGGGGTGATTCCGAATCTGGAACGCCGCTACCGGGAGACGGAATCGGACTATGTGCGCCACGATATCGAGCAATACATGAGCTCCCGCTTGTGTTCCACCTGCAAAGGCCAACGACTGAAACCAGAAGCGCAGGCAGTGACAATCGGGGATAAGAACATCACCGGGGTGACTTCGCTTTCCATCTCTGCGGCAATGGAATGGCTGAACACACTCGATGGGCCCAATCCGATTTTGAGCGCTAAAGAGCAAACCATCGCTCTTCAGATCCTCAAGGAAATCCGGGGAAGGCTGGGATTTCTAGTGAATGTGGGGCTCGACTATCTGACACTGGATCGTCCTTCAGGTTCGCTTTCCGGCGGCGAGGCAGAACGAATTCGGCTGGCCACGCAGATCGGCAGCGGCCTTATGGGCGTGCTCTACATTTGTGATGAGCCTACCGTAGGATTGCACCCGGCAGACAGCTCCCGGCTGATCGAAACCCTCAAGGGTCTGCGCGATCTGGGCAACACCATTCTGATCGTTGAGCATGACGAGGCCATGATGCGCGCCGCCGACTGGATTATCGATCTCGGCCCGGCAGCCGGAGAACACGGCGGCGAAGTGGTGGCAAGCGGACCGATCGAGGAGATCAAACTTTCCCCTCGATCCCTGACCGGACAGTACCTCTCCGGAGCGCGGGAGATCCCGATCCCTAAAAAGCGGCGCAAGGGGAACGGGAAGGAAATCCTCATCCGGGGAGCCCGGGAAAACAATCTCAAAAATATCGACGTGCGCTTTCCGCTGGGGATGCTGGTCTGCGTTACCGGCGTTTCCGGTAGCGGCAAGAGCACTCTCATCGATGAAATCCTGCACAAGAAACTGGCGCAGGTTCTCTATCGAGCCAGGGTGAAGCCGGGCGACTACGACCAGATTCTGGGAATCGAGCATGTGGACAAAGTGGTGGATATCGATCAATCGCCTATCGGTCGCACGCCGAGGTCCAATCCGGCCACCTATACCGGCGCCTTCACGCCCATTCGAGAGCTGTTCGCCACCGTCCCCGATGCTCGAATGCGCGGCTACAAGCCCGGACGGTTCTCCTTCAACGTCAAGGGAGGGCGATGCGAAGCCTGTCACGGCGATGGGTATAATCAGATCGAAATGCAATTCCTGCCCGATGTCACCGTGCCCTGCGAGATCTGCCGGGGCAAGCGGTATAATCGCGAAGCGCTGGAAATCCGCTTCAAGGGCCAGAATATCTCCGATGTTCTGGAGATGACCGTCAATGAGGCCTCGACCTTCTTTGAGCACTTCCCTAGCCTGAAGAACAAACTGGGCACGCTGAGAGATGTCGGCCTTGGATACATCCGGCTGGGACAACCGGCCACCACTCTTTCCGGCGGCGAGGCGCAGCGCGTCAAGCTGGCCACAGAACTCTCCAAGCGCGCCACCGGCAAGACGCTCTATATCCTCGATGAGCCGACCACCGGGCTCTCCTTTCATGATGTGGCCGCTCTGCTCGACGTTTTGCAGCGGCTGGTAAGCGCCGGCAATTCCATCATTCTGATCGAGCATCATCTGGATTTGATCAAGTGCGCCGACTGGGTTATTGACCTCGGCCCCGGCGGTGGAGATCGAGGCGGGCGGGTGGTGGCGACCGGCACGCCGGAGGAAATCGTCGAGTGCGAGGAGTCCTTCACCGGGCAGTATCTGCGCGGGGTATTGAGGAGAAGGTGACAGTCCCATATTAACAGAGTATAATCTTCAGCAAACGCAGGATAACCAATCTAACATGCGTGACTTATGCCGAAGGAAGTCGATGAGCAGAAGGTGAATATGAACAAAAAAGAGTTGGTTCTTGCTTGCTTGTCTCCCGCCAAAGGCGCTTTTCACAGCCCAGTACAAATTCAAAAACTGCTTTTCTTGATCGACCGCAACATCCCTGAAGAGATAGGAGGCCATCATTTCAATTTTCAGCCTTATAATTATGGGCCATTCGATAGGACCTTGTACGAGGTGCTCGAAGAACTCAAAAATGAAGGCTTAGTAGAGATTGTTCAGGCTCATACTTGGCATGAATACAAACTGACTGACAAAGGGCAGGGGCTGAGTCTAAAATTGATTGAAGGGTTACCTGCCAGAGCTAAGGATTATATCAGACAAGTATCTGAGTTTGTCAGAGAACTGACATTTACTCAGCTTGTGTCGGCAATTTATAAGGCCTATCCGGAAATGCGGGCTAATAGTGTATTCCAGGGGTAAGAATGACATCTATTGTTGGAATAATATGCAAAGATGGGGTTGTAATAGGCGCTGATAGCTCAGCCACTTTTGATGACGGTCAAATTCGCACTATGGAGCAACCGACTGAAAAACTGGAAGTTATTGGAAGTCATGTCATTGTTGCTGGCACTGGGCAAATTGGGTTGGGTCAACGATTCTGTGCCATCGTACAGAAAACTTGGGAAGCAAAGGGGTTTCAAAAATCAGCCATAGATGTATCCAGATCGCTTTCCAAGTCCACTATACAGGATTTTGCTGAAACACAAGCAAGACCAGGGAATTATGGTGCCCTTGTAGCGTTCCCATGCGAACGTAAATATCACCTTTGCGAGTTTAGTGTTAGAGACTTTCAGCCTGAATTAAAGACAGATCACTTATGGTATTGCTCAATGGGAAGTGCACAGATAATAACTGATCCGTTTCTGGCATTTATCAGGGAGATATTCTGGAAAGATGGTCGGCCAGAAGTTCCTGAAGCGATTTTTGCAGCAACTTGGACACTTGACCATGCGATTAAAATCAATGCTGGTGGCGTAAACGGCCCCATACGTATCGCAGTCTTAGAGAAAGGAAAAGACAGCCAATTTGAAGCTCGCTTACTTTCAGATGTAGAACTCGGAGAGCACCGTCAGAATGTGGAGGAAGCGAAGACATTATTGCGCAGTTTCAGACTACATCATCAGCCAGTAGATCAAATTACTGTTCCTCCTGTTCCAAAACGATAAGACAAACTGGCCAACGAAGGCAGAATGAAAACCCACTGCCCCATACTATCATCACCAACCCTTCGCCTTTGCCATTCTGAGCAGAGCGAAGAATCTACTGATCGCTCAAGATAGACTCCTGCCAGCATCTGTGATCATCCGCCAACACCGAAGATAGGGCGAAAGTCCCGCGACACAGGCCTTCTACCTATGCTAACATGGTTGCCAATCCAGTGAGGTTTGGGCAGGGTTGATCCGCAGATCACCCGGGCACAGCATCTCTGGTAAAAGAGACCGAAGGAGGCCTTATTTATGTCAACCGTGATGACCATGGACCATGCCAAGGCAAAACGGGTTCTGGAAACCCTGGCCAATGGAACGGACCCTGCCACCGGAGAAGTTCTCCCGGAAAGCAGCCCCTATAATGACGCAGATGTGATCAGAGCGTTATTCTTCGCCGCCCGGCAGTTGCAGATCACCCAGAGCCGGTTCAAAAAGACCACGGCTGAAAAACAGCAGGAAAACATCTCCAAAGGAAGGCCCAAGAACACCGGGCTGCCCTGGGACAATGAATCGAGGGAATATGTGACCGTAAGCTTCCGGAAAGGAGCTTCAGTCGATCAGATAGCGGCTAAACTGGATCGAACCAGAGGGTCAATCATAGCGGAGTTGAAACGGCAGGGATTGGTATCGGAGGAAGCCGCGGCAAATCTCTAGCAACGGATTGCCAAGGGACCCCACGAGTCGAATATCGCGCCTGCATCTGCCTCTCTTACGGCTGGAAAAGCCGATTTGGGCAAAAGCCACACACTTTTGATAAGCCATATGCTATACTGATTTGCGCAAATCAGCGAGGGGGCATCGCCTTACTCTCACTGATCCATTTGGTAGCGGCTGATCCCGGTCATCGCCTGAAACAAGAGGAGCAAGACAACATGGATAAAATCAAAGTGGGAGTCCTGGGTGCAACGGGAATGGTGGGGCAAAACTACATCAGATTGCTCCATAATCACCCATGGTTTGAGATTGCCTATGTGGCGGCTTCACCCAATTCCGCCGGAAAGCGTTACTCGGAAGCGGTGAAAGGACGCTGGTTGATGGCAGAGCCGATCCCTGAGACTGTCCGAAATCTGGTGGTTGGGGATGCCAATCTAGTCAGTTTGGCAAAGGGTAAATGCCACCTGGTTTTCTCCGCCATTGAGGCGGATAAGGACACCATCCGAAAACTCGAGGAGGAGTACGCCAGGGAAGGCTTTGCGGTGGTTTCCAACAACTCCGCCCACAGGTCAACCCCGGATGTCCCCATGATTGTCCCCGAAGTAAACGGGGAACATGCCGAACTCATTACCCTTCAGCGCGAAAAGAGAGGTTGGCGTCAGGGGTTCATCGCCGTCAAGCCGAATTGCAGCATCCAGAGTTATGTGACCCCGCTTCATGCTCTGAGGTTGGCGGGTTACCCGATTGAAGCTGTCATGGTGACCACGCTTCAGGCAGTTTCCGGGGCTGGTTTTCCCGGTCCTGCATCCATGCAAATGATTGATAATGTCATTCCTTACATCGGCGGCGAAGAGGAGAAATCCGAGCAGGAGCCTCTGCGCGTTCTGGGGAAATTAGGCAAAGGGGAAGTAATCCCGGAGAAATCCCTCAAGATATCGGCGCATTGCAATCGAGTCCCGGTGATTGATGGCCATACAGCCTGTGTGAGCATGAAGTTTGCGAAAGAAAAACCGTCCATCCGGGACATCATCCGCATCTGGAGCGAGTTCACCAGCGAACCCCAGCAGCGGCAACTCCCATCGGCTCCAATGCCGCCCATCATCTATCGGGAGGAGCCGGATAGGCCTCAGCCTCGAATGGATCGGGATGCCGGAAACGGCATGGCGGTGACCATCGGGCGGCTAAGACCCTGCAACGTCTTTGACTATCGCTTTGTGGGTCTCTCGCATAACACGATCCGGGGCGCTGCCGGAGGAGCAATCCTGATGGCAGAGCTGCTGAAAGCCCAGGGATATTACTGATGACACCCTCAGGTGGGTCGGAGCATCAGCTCCGACCCACCTGATACTTGAAGTCCACCTCGGCCTAGTGTTATGTCATTCTGAGCGAAGCCAAGAATCTCAATCCCGATCATCGGAGATTCTTCGGTCATCCATACGGATTCCCTCAGAATGACACTGCGCCAGATCATGGTTGACACAACACTAGCCCTATAATCCCCAAAACGCTCATTTGCCTGTCATCCCCTCTTTATGTTAAGCTCAACTTAACACCTATCCGGCATTCCGTCTGCCCGGGTGATCGAGGATACCTTGCCATCAATGTTATCCCTGCAAGAAAAAGCCAAACAGCTTCTCGATCAAAACGCCAGGACCGGCGAGGGTTACTACTATACAGCTCCATCGCCAAAGAAATATCCCCACCAATGGTCCTGGGATTCCTCGTTTCACGCCATCGTCAATTGCCGACTGGGCAGAGCCGATCTTGCCAAAGCCGAGGTTTCCACTCTCCTCGATAAGATGCTGCCCAATGGCACTCTGCCACACATTGTCTTTCATGAGCAGCATCAGACAAAACTGACCCACCGCATACTGAGGTTCTACTGGCCCAGTCCTGATCGCTCCCCGCTGGTGCAGCCTCCGGTGGTTGCACTGGCCGTCAAGGAAATCTGGCAAACAACGCACGATATCGACTTCCTGCGAGAGACACTGCCGCTTCTGGAGAGACACTTCGAATGGCTGGGAACACAACGATGTCTGGGCCATTCCAGTCTGGTTTCCATCATTTCGCCGTGGGAATGCGGCCTCGATCACAAACCGGGTTTTGATCACTTATTGGGATGGCTGGCCAAGCTTCCCTTCGGCCGATACGCGGCTCTGTATACCATGGAAATGCGGCTGGCCTTGCATCGATTCGACCCTGAAGAGATCGTCAAGCGAAGATACTTCAACATCAGAGAGGTGCTGTTCAACTCGGTTTACGCACTCGGTCTGGAAGTGCTCGGCACGATGTTCGCCGAAATGGGCGATCACCAAAAAGGGTACATCAATATCCAGCCAGTTAATCCCCTTATCACTCATCACATCTATATCCAGCCAGTTGATCCCCGCGTCACTC
>JAQTRE010000069.1:0-5318 GCA_028711995.1 Dehalococcoidia bacterium
AATATCGATAGTTTTTGTGAGATTAAGCATGAGGCCTTACCTTTTTGATGTGTGAGCAAGAAATGGGGTTCCTATCACACGGCCATGTTGCTGCGTCTGAGACAACCACATCTGATTGACACCGATAACTAATTATTGTAAGATTCAGCTTGCCAAGTTGAGCAATTGCGCTCAAGATTTACCATCGAAGAACCGCAGGAGGAAAAATGATCAAGAGAATCGACCATGTGGCAATAGCCGTCAAAAGTCTTGATGAAGCCGTAAAAAACTTTGAGCACTTATTCGGAGTCAAGTGCAGTAAGATCGAAGAGGTTCCTGACCAGGGTGTAAAGGCCGGCATTTTCCTTCTTGGCAATACCGAAATCGAATTTCTGGAGCCGACGAATCCCAATGGTGGCGTGGCCAAGTTCGTGGAAAAACAGGGCGGCGGAATCCATCACATTTGCCTGGAAGTGGATGACACCGATGCGGAACTCCAGAAGATCGAATCCAAAGGGGCAACCTTGATCGATAAGAAAGGCCGAAAGGGACTTGCCGGGAAGATCGGCTTTATCCATCCCAAATCCGTGAACGGTGTTCTGATCGAGCTGGCCCAGAAGACCCATGCGCATTAGGGCATGAAGTGGCAACTGAACGCTATCGGCCTCAAATAGGCGAGACAAAGGAGGTTCTTCCACCGTGGCTGAGAAAAGAATCCGAGTACTAGTCGCAAAGCCAGGCCTCGATGGCCATGATCGCGGGGCGAAGGTTATCGCACGGGCCCTGCGAGATGCTGGCATGGAAGTCATATATACCGGCATACGCCAAACGCCGGAAATGATCGCCGAAGCTGCCCTGCAAGAGGATGTGGATGTTGTAGGGTTGAGCATCCTTTCAGGAGCCCACACGGAGCTGTTCCCGCTCATCATAAAGGAGCTCCAGAAGAGAAAGCTAGGTGACGTGCTTGTTGTGGCCGGGGGCATAATCCCCGAAGATGACCGGCCGGAGCTGAGCAAGATCGGGATCAAGGCGATCTTTGGCCCTGGAACTCCCACCCTGGAAATTGTCGATTATATCAAGAAAGCCGCCGCAGAAAAGAACTAGGCTTTCGGGAGGCTATGGATGTCTGGCCATTCTAAGTGGTCTACCATCAAGCGCGCCAAAGGCGCAGCGGATGCCAAAAGAGGGCAGCTGTTCACTAAGCTGGGACGCGAAATTACCATCGCCGCCCGAGAGGGTGGCGGTGATCCCGTCGCTAACTCCAGACTCCGATTGGCCATACAAAAAGCCCGTGACAGCAACATGCCGGTGGACAATATCGAACGAGCTATCAAAAAGGCCACTGGCGGTGGAGAAGGCGCAGCGCTAGCTGAAATGTCTCTGGAAGGCTACAGTCCCGGTGGCGCGGCGTTGCTTCTCCAAATACTGACCGATAATCGAAATCGCACGGTCTCTGAAGTCCGCAACATTTTCACTCGTGCCAATGCTAACCTGGGTGAAGCCGGATGCGTTTCCTGGGTCTTCGATCAGAAGGGCTTCATGACTGTGGAGGCGGAGAAAGACGCCGATGACATCGTCCTCAAGGCCATTGATGCCGGTGCTGATGATGTGAAGACGGAAGGCAACGTGATCGAAATCTACACCAAGCCTGAGGATTCGGAAGCGGTCCGAAAAGAAATGGAAAAGGGCGGCGTGACCGTTTCTTCAGCGGAAATCACTCTCATCCCCAAGACCTTGATGAAACTGAGTGACAAAGACGCTCTCCAAACGCTGAAACTCCTGGATAAGCTGGAAGACATCGATGGGGTTCAACACGTGTTTTCCAACGCCGACTTCACTGATGAAGTCGTTGCCAGCTACCGGGCGGGATAAAGCCGGATTTTGCTCTGGCCTTCCCTCCCCGTCTTGGATGCGGAGATTGCAGTAAAAAAGCCTGTACCCTGAATCAAGCTCAGGATACAGGCTTTTTTTGATCAATCAGCTTCTTTCAGTCAGCCCGTGCTGTTTTCCGGTTTGCCTCCCGACTTCTTGGCCCTCACGAACAGGAAAGCCCCTGCCAGAATCCAGATGGCTCCCAGGCCAAATCCGATCCATAATCCATATTGAGTGGCCCAAAGAAGCTGGGTTTTGTAGTGTTTGGCGTCGGAAACTTTTTCCGCCGTCGTTTGGGTGGAGTACTCTTGAGTGATAACCACGAGTGCTGGCGTCTCACCCGCTTGGTTCTTGACTGTTCGGGTGCTCTTCCCGTAGACAGTGATTCCTGTGCAAGGCTCCACCTTCTCCTCGATCACTAGGTCAATGAAGTAGGAATCGCGTTCGATGTCCTTTTCATCGGTGATAAAGGTATAAACGTCCAGCCCGGCGATTTCATCTTCACCATCATATCGCGCATATGGAGCGCTTCTGGCAGTGTCCGACCATAAAACGTAATCCTTCTTTTTCACACCGATGGGGTATCCCCACAGCGCCTCCCGCTCTCGATCCTCATAATCTGGAGCCGAAACGTATTCACGGGAGGACCGGTCAACTGACATCGTATATGTTGTGTTTAGGAAGTCAACAGCAGGAATCTCTGGATTGAACTTGAGCTCCTCCGAAATATAGAGCGCTCCATCTTTGTCACCAGTGGCCCATTGATGGCGTTCGATGGTCACCGGGGTCTTAGGCGCATTCTCACCTAGCGCGACATACTGCACGGTCGCGTCAATCAAGAAGGTCTCATCCAGGTCGGTGGGCAGCTTCTCGTACTTCGGCTCGATGAGGGTGATCCAGATGATCGAGAGCGCTATGATGAGTATGCCCAGCCGGATCAACCAGGAGCCCCACGTTTTACTTTTTCCCATAATTACACCTCTTTGAATAGACTCTACCCCTTTCTCATCGGGGCAACCTTCCAAATATGCGCGGATGGTCGATCGATGGCAAGCCAGAATCACTATCCGGCAAGCAGGTCTGCAGAGGAATGCTACTATAAGAATCCGGCGCCTGTCAAAGGGGCTAGCCTGTAGATTTAGTGAGCAGCCAGAAGAAAGCTTTCCATCAAGTCAGCCTTGCCCTTTCTTTAGTGACCAGGCACTTGCTGTCAGAAAGACCGCCGCAAATCCCAGCAACGCCACGATATCGAGCCATATCTGTCCGATATTCCAGCCTCGTAAGAGTACCGACCGCATAGCGTCGACCCCGTAAGTGGGAGGAATGAGATACGAGAGCGGCCTCAGAACCGAAGGGATCGCCTCCACCGGCCAAAAGATTCCAGAGAGTAGAAACGTCGGCAGAACAATCATGGGCACAAACTGAACCGCCTGCGCTTCTCGTTTGGCAGCGCTGGAAAGCAGGATTCCCAGACTTACGCTTACGATTGCCAACAGGGCAACGATAAGATAGGCCAAGAGCGGGTTTCCCACCACCATGATATCAAAGACCAGCGTGGCCACGATAAACAAGAGGGATGCCTGGAACATCCCGATGATGCCAAACGCCATGGCATAACCCAGAACAATCTCTCCTTCCCGCATCGGCGAGGCCCTCAGCCGCTCAAGCGTGCCGCTGGTTCTTTCGCTGACAAACGCCAGCAGGGTCAACAGTATGGTGAACAGAAAGATGGCAAAAGCCATAATTCCCGGCACAAAGAAATCGATGAACTCGGCCCCTTTCCCATAGACCGGCGCCTCCTCAATGGATACCGGCAGTTCCCTTCCGGATTGCGCGAGCGCAGCGGTCATCGCATCCTTTACCGATCTCATCAAAGCAGTGATAATGTTGGCATTACTCTTATCATCCCGCACAAGGATGGCGGTATCTCCGGCATCGGGCATCCCCTGCGCCTTCGCCAGCACGTTCTGAGAAAACCCCTCGGGAAAAACGATCGCCGCCCACGCATCACCGTCCTTAACTTTCCGGACCGCATCAGACTCGTTTTGCATCATGTGGACATTGAGGGTGTCTTCATCGAGGTTAGCGATAACGGCCTTGGAGATCGGCCCGTCATCCAGATTCACCACAACCACATCGACGTTTTTGACATCGCCACTGAAGGCGACTCCAAAGATACACATTGCCAGAATCGGAGCGATGATGATGAGCGCCAGAGTGCGTCGGTCATGCCTCAGCCCTCGGAATATCCTCTTGGTGATGGCAAATGCTCTTCGGAGTTTCATGATCTCTCCCTCCGGGCCAGCTTCAGGAAGGCGTCTTCAAGTGATTCGGCCCCTGCCGATTGGATGATCTGGGAAGGAGCCCCCTCTGCGATGAGGCTCCCCATTCGCATCAGTCCGATCTTGCTGCACCGATGGGCTTCATCCATATAGTGCGTGGTGATCACCACAGTGACTCCTTTTTCACGCAGGGAACCAAAATACTCCCAGAATGAAGCTCTCAGTTCGGGGTCCACTCCGACGGTGGGTTCATCCAGAAAGAGGAGTTCCGGCCGATGGATCATGCTGCATGCCAGCGACACCCGATGTCGCATCCCACCGCTCAGACTGGTTATGGTGGAATTGCGCCGTTCTTCCAGATCGACAAAGCGAAGGAGGTTCTTTTCCTCTCGCTCGATTTCCGCCTTGTTCATGCCATAGATTTCGCCAAAGAGCGCCATGTTCTCATGCACCGTCAAGTCAAGGTAAAGCGCGGTCTCCTGAGGCATGTACCCAATCCGGGGCAAGATCGTGAGATCTCCGGCCTTTTTGCCGAGAACGAGCGCCTCGCCGCTGGTGGGGCTGAGCAGACCGCAGAACATTTTGATTGCTGTCGTCTTTCCCGATCCATTGGGGCCCAAAAGACCGTAAGTCTCACCCCGCTCAATTTTTAAGTTGAGCCCGTTAACCGCCGTGAAAGCGCCATACTTCTTGACCAACCCTTTGGTTTCAACTGCAAGGCTGCTACTCGATTTCATTTGAACCTCCCTTCTCGGGAACCCCTTCCCCGCTTTGTCGAAGTCCATTCAAAATCACACCCGCCAAGGTGTCGGCCATGATCCTACTGCCTTTGTTGGCTGTCAAGAGGGAAATGGGGTGCTTGACCGGTCTCGGTCAAGCACCCCTACGAGGATATCCAGTCTCTCATTCTGGGATACGGTTACTCCAGAGTAGATGTCAGATAGGCATTGATCAGTTCGTCGACATCCCCATCGAGAACCGCATCAGGGTCGCTGGTTTCATAGCCGCTTCGATGATCCTTGACCATCTTGTAGGGATGCAGCACGTAGCTTCGTATCTGATTTCCCCAACCCGCGCTGACGTGCTCTCCCTTCAGTTTAGCCTGCTCCTCTGTTTTCTTCTCCAGGTCCACTTCCAGCAAACGCGCCGCCAGAACACGCATGGCGGTTTCCTTGTTTCTCATCT
>JAQTRE010000069.1:5328-16259 GCA_028711995.1 Dehalococcoidia bacterium
GAGCGCTCGCTCTGACAGGTGACAACAGTTCCCGTGGGGATATGGGTGATGCGGACTGCGGAACTGGTTTTCTGCATGTGTTGCCCGCCGGGACCGCTTGATCTGAAGACATCCAGCTTGATGTCTTCCGGGCTGATGGTCACATCGATGCCGCTTTCAACCTCCGGCAGCACCTCAACCAGCGCAAACGAGGTATGACGAGAATGGCTGGCATCGAAAGGAGAGATGCGCACCAGACGATGCACACCGCGCTCCGATCTGAGGTAACCGTAGGCATAACTGCCCTTTATCTCCACAAGAGTGCTCTTGATCCCCGCTTCATCGCCAGGTGAAGTCTCCAGCACTTCGGTCTCATACCCGCGCTTTTCTCCCCATCTTAGGTACATCCGCAACAACATCTCAGCCCAGTCCTGAGATTCAGTCCCGCCGGCGCCTGCGTGAATCGCCAGAAGCGCATTGCGGTCATCGTATTGGCCGCCGAGCATCGCCTGAAACTCCAGTTCATCGAGGCGTTTCTCGATCCTGCCCGCCTCCGAGGTGAAGTCGGCTTCCAGTGAATCATCTTCCTCTGCACTTGCCATATCCGCAAGCTCGATGAGATTGCCCACCTTCCCCTCTAAATCGCGCCAGGTTTCGATCGTCTCTTTGAGCCGGGCAAGTTCACGCATGACCTGCCTTGCCTTCAACTGATCCTGCCAGAAATCGGGCTGGCTCGATTCGGCCTCGATCCGGGACAGTTCTGAAGCTTTCCCTGCAACGTCAAAGATGCTCCTGCATCCTGGCGATGCGGGCTTTCAGGTCATTTAATCTGGCTGTCAGTTCTTCCATCTACCTCTCCCTGTTTTGTTTGTATGGTTGCATTCTATGGCAAAATCGGTCTAGGTTCCACCAAATCTATTTTCGATATGGCAAACCGGACTGCTCTGGCACTCCTCGCACTCCAATTGCAGTGTGGAATGACCGATACCGAATTTCCGATGGAGCATCTCATTGACCTGTTCGGAGATCTCGGCAGTGCGGCTCACCATCTGGTCTTCTATCAGAAGATGCGCACTCAACGCATATACCCCGGAAGTGATCGTCCAGACATGGACGTCATGCACATCCCTCAGGCCACTGATGTTCTTGATCTCCTCGATGATCAGACTCGTGCCAAGGTGCTTAGGGACGGCCTCCAGCAAAATGTTGACCGATTCCCAAACCAGCCGGATTGCGCCTCTCAGGATGATCATCCCGATGAGGATACTGATGATCGGGTCGGCGATATTCCATCCCGCAACCAGAATAATGATACCAGCAATGATCACCCCCAGGGAAGAAATCGTATCGCCCCACATGTGCAAGAAGGCACTCCTGACGTTCAGATTCTCGCGACTTCCGGCGTGGAGCACCGAAATACCGGCCAAATTGGCGATCAAACCGATGGCGGCGATAACCAACATCGGGCCACCGTGAACCTCTGGAGGGCCGATAAAACGCTGGTAAGCTTCGTAGCAGATGAAGCCGCTGATCAGAATGAGTATCATTCCGTTGATCAATGCAGCCAGTATTTCCGCCCGGAGATAACCGAAGGTTCTGTTTTCGTCTGCCGGCCTTTTGGCGAGATTGAGCGCAAACAAGCTCAGGCCCAGTGCCAGAGTATCGGTGAACATGTGACCGGCATCGCTCAGCAGAGCCAGGCTGTTGCTCAGGAGGCCGCCAACCACCTCGACCAGAGTCATCAGGCCGGTGATCGAAAGAGCAATCAGCAGCCGATTCTGATTGCCTTTCACGGATGAAGGAGGGTTATGGATATGATCGCTCATTGCTTTGCAACTGATTCCCTCCGGCAGCCAGGTGCGCCAAGCGAGTCGGCTCCGGCAGCCGATATCCTTTACAGCACTTAAGAACCATTTGGATGGCCGCCTCCAGGCTTATCCTGTGCCCTACCGAGATATAGAGGGGTTTGGTGTTTGCCCTGGTTCGCAAGACTGCTCCGATGGTTTGCCCGCCATCGATGAGATCAGCGATACTCCCTGCCTCACTTCCCACCGGCTCATGCGTTCCACAAAGCCGTGATTTGGCGCATCCGATGGTCGGCTTATCCCACAGAACGCCGAGGTGAGATGCCAGCCCCAGCCTTCTGGGATGGGCCAGCCCCTGACCGTCGACGAAAATCACGTCCGGGTTGTGTGAAAGCTTCTCGCAGGCGGCCAACAGAACCGGGGCCTCCCGGAAAGAGAGCAAGCCGGGCACATAAGGAAACTCGATTGCCCTTTCGGCAATCCGGCTCTCCACCACTTTCAACTCCGGATAACTCAGGACAACCACGGCTCCACGGGCCATGTTATCGGATTTCGACACCGAGATGTCCACACCCGCGATGAACTGCACAATTCCCGGATATTCTTCTTTCGATACGCGATCAGCCATGGCCTGCTGGATAAGCACAGCCTGCTTCGGAGTCACTTGCCAATTATGCAGGGACTGTGCTTTCACTATCGCTCACTATCAAGATGACTGCGGAAGGTCCAATACCATATCACATTGGCAATGGCCCTAGCCATCCGATCGAAAGAGAGGTAGGTGGGTATTCGCGAATTGGCGCACATCTGCTCAAATTCCTTCTCTTCCGCTTCGGCTGACGGCGATTGTGAAAGCACGATGAGGGGTTTGGCCTGGGTTTTTCTGAGGTCGATCAGAATATTGGCTAGGGCAGCCAGTCCATCCTGGCCGATGGCATATGCCACCATGCTGGCTTGAAAATGCACCACGACGATATCTATATTGGGATCGGCAAAGACCGTCTGCACGGCTTCGGAAAAGATCTTCAGACTGGCCGCTGCCACCGCTCCTACATCCACCGGATTCTGAAAGATACTGCCGACCGCGGGAAGAATACTTCTTAACCGGGCAATGGTCTGCGGCATGAGAACGGGAACTTCCAGCCCCGCCCGAACACAGGCATCGGAGGAGGCCACACACGCCCCACCACCTGCGCCGACCAGCCCGCTGATAACTGCCACCCTCCTTCCCTCAAACCTTGGTAAATGATAGAAGGCCGCAAGTGTATCGACAAGCTCCTCGATGTTATCGGCCTTCACAGCGCCGGATTGCCTGAGCGCCGCCTCCCATATAATCTCAGACCCACCGAGCGAGGCCGTGTGAGAAGCCGCCGTTCGAGCGCCTGCCCCGGTGAGCCCTCCCTTCAGAATCACTATCGGTTTGTTTTTTGATATATCACTCACCAGTTGGAGAAATCTCCGGCCTTCTTTCATCCCCTCCAGATAGGCCCCGATGAATTGTGTTTGAGGATCATCTCCCAGATATTCCAGAAAATCGAGGCCGGAAAGGTCGGTCCCATTCCCGAAACTGATCACCTTGCTGAAACAGATTCCTTTCACCAGCCCCGATTCCATCAGAAGTCCGGCATTGCCGCCGCTCTGGCTGAGGAAGGCTACCGTTCCCGCATCAAGTTCGTGCGGAAGCAGGTTCCGCCATATCAGCCTCATTCTTTGGGCGGGATTGCCGATGCCGGTACAATTGGGCCCAACGATTCGTATCCCCCAATCCCTGGCCTTTTTTGCGATCTCGACTTCGAGTTCAGCGCCATCGTTTTCCCCCGCTTCGGAGAACCCGGCGCTGAATATCTGGACCACTTTTACGCCTTTTGTCCGGCAGTCCTCCAGAAGACCGGGGATGTGTCGTTTGGGAATGCTCACAATCACGTAGTCCACCGATCCGGGAATGGCGCTCAGAGAAGGAAAGACGGGCACGCCCGATACCTCGCCCGCGGCAGAACCGACGGCATACAGCTTCCCTTTGAACCCCCCATCCAGAAGAGTGGTAAGGTAGCCGTTGCCGGGTTTCCTCTCATCCCGGGAAACACCCACCACGGCAATGGATTGGGGATAGAATATCGGGGCGAAGGCTTTGAACTTCTCCTGATCCACCAATGTCTATCCCTTGAAGAAATCGCGAACCACGTCGAATTCCCCGGGAAGGATTTTCAGAATGACGGGGAAGGAATCCAACTGGAAGCTCGCAATGGCCGATCCGTCGATAGCCTTATACGCAAACTCGCGGATTCCATTCAGTTTGAGCCACTCCTCCGGGTTACCGGCGACGGGGATCGACGGCAGGTCCACAGGCAGAGCGATGTATCTGGCCACAACAGCGATCAGCACAGAGCAGATGAGCCAGCCCACCACAAACCCGAAAACCCCACCTCCCAAACGGTCCGCCAACCCCAGGAAGGTAATGCTGAGGATCTTCTGGAGTATTATGCCAACAATGTATACGGCTATGAAGGTTACTATCAGGATAATGGCAAAGGCCACGATCTTGGCCACGCTTTCATTATCGATGACGGAGAGCGCATCGGCCAGAGTGTTCTGCAATGCCCCCGCCAGGAGTATGCCGAGGATAATCCCGATCAGGACGGCCAGGGATTTGGTCAGGCCCCTCCTGAAACCTTGAAAGGCAAACAGCACCAGACAAAAGATGATGATCACATCCAGCCAGTTCACGACAACCTCCTTAAGGACTTGGCTTTACTGATAGGCCCGGTGGGCCATTATCATGCGGCACTCTTTTGAGCAGAGCCCTAGGCAAAGCCGTTACCCCGAACTTGACCCCGGGCCCAGACGATTGATCATTCATCAATCGATGACCCGCGAGCCCCAAGCTTGCACATATTCTACCATGCAGGGAAACCGTTGCCAAATTGAGCAGGGCAGGTTTGAACTTTGCCACCGGCCTCTCTCTGATTGGGTGACGATTCGCCAAGCAATGTCATCCTTCCTTCTGTTCCGCTTCTGCATGAAGCTCCGGAGGCGGAAGAATCCACGGCTCACGGGCTACCCTACGGGGTTGACCTTTCACATTGTATTGGATACACTCGATTATTGTAGAGTTGCGAGGAGTCAATAAAGACGATGGAAATCGGAACCATAAGGCGAGTTACGCTTGAGGATGAGGTAAGGAATGCCTATCTCGATTACGCCATGAGCGTGATCGTCTCCCGCGCCCTTCCTGATGCCCGTGATGGACTCAAGCCCGTACAGAGAAGGATTCTGTACGGAATGAATGAACTGGGAAGCACCCATACCAGCCCCTACAAAAAGAGCGCTCGTATCGTGGGTGAGGTCATGGGTAAATTCCATCCGCACGGCGATGCACCCATATATGAAGCGATGGTCCGCATGGCGCAGGACTTCTCGATGCGATACACCCTCGTCGATGGGCAGGGAAACTTCGGCAGCATGGATAACGACCCTCCTGCTGCAATGCGATACACCGAAGCGCGGCTGGCCGAAATCGCCGGGGAAATGCTCTCCGAGATCGACAGAGATACCGTCGACTTTATTCCCAATTTCGATAGCTCACTCAATGAGCCAACGGTTCTTCCCTCCAAATTGCCCGCCCTTCTCTTGAATGGTGCGGCGGGGATTGCCGTAGGCATGGCCACCAACATCCCGCCTCATAATCTGAGAGAGCTTTGTGATGGCATTGCCCGCCTCATCGATAATCCCGAAGTCTCCGTCGGCGAACTCATCGAACTGGTCCGCGCGCCGGATTTCCCTACCGGTGGAATCATTCTGGGCCGTGAGGGAATTGAAAATGCCTATGCTACCGGGCGCGGCAAGCTTGTCCTCAGGGCAAAAAGCCACATCGAGGAGATCGGAAAGGGCCGCCATCAAATCGTGATCAGCGAGTTGACCTACCAGACCAACAAAGCAGCTTTGGTAGAACGCATCGCTGGGTTGATGAAAGACAAGAAGATCGAAGGGATCAGCGAAGTTCGGGACGAATCCGATCGAGAAGGGATACGCGTCGTTATTGAACTCAAAAGAGACGGTCGCCCCACTCAGGTATTGAACAATCTCTATAAGCATACCGCCATGCAATCCTCCTTCCACGTCAACATGCTGGCGCTCATCGATGGCCAGCCCAGGGTAATCAATCTCAAAACGGCTTTGCAGCAATATGTCAAGTTCCGCCGGGAAGTCATCACCCGCCGATCCCGGTTCGACCTGAAGAAAGCTCAGGAAAGAGCGCATATACTGGAGGGGCTGAAGGTTGCTCTCGACTTTCTGGATGAGGTCATCGCCCTGATTCGGGGGTCGCGGAATGCAGAGGCTGCCCGAGAAGCTCTCATGGAGAGATTCAGCCTCAGCCAAATCCAGGCGCAGGCAATTTTGGATATGCAACTGCGCCGACTGGCTGCGCTGGAGCGCAAGAAGATCGAAGATGAATACGCAGCGCTCCTCCAGACAATGGCCTATCTGGAAGACCTCCTGGCCAATCCCAAGAAGATCGATTTCCTCATCAAGGAAGAGGTGGGGCAAATCAAGGAAAAATACGGCGATGAGCGCCGCACCGAGGTGAGCCTGGAGGAAGCTGGTGATTTCAAGGCCGAGGACTTGATCCCGCATCAGCAGACGGTAGTCACTCTGAGCAATCGAGGATATATCAAACGGCTGCCCATGGATACCTATCGAACCCAGCACCGTGGAGGCAAGGGCGTCACCGGAATGAAGATCAGAGATACCGATGATCTCCAGATGTTGATGGTCACCGATACGCACGATAACCTGCTGTTCTTCACCAATCGAGGCCGGGTTTTCCAGCTGAAGTGCTATCAGCTTCCAGAAAGCAGCCGACAGGCTAAAGGGCTTCCTGTCATCAACCTTATCCCCATCGAGACCGACGAACGAGTCACGGAAGTGATGTCAACGGCTCGTTTCCCCGAAGATGGATTTATTGTGATGGCCAGCAGGAACGGAGAGGTGAAGAAATCCGAGCTTAAGAGGTTCTCTTCCGTACGCAGCGCCGGCATTATTGCCATGGACATTGAGAAGGACGATGAGCTCATTTCTGTCAAAACAGCTACAGCACAGGATGATGTGATCCTCGTGGCAGACAGCGGCCAGTCGATCAGATTTACCGTCGATAAGCTGCGCACTGCCTCGCGGACCAGCGGAGGGGTTCGTGGCATAAACCTCAAGCGAGGGGACAAAGTAGTATCAATGGGCGTTATTCTCCCCAAGACTTTCCTGCTCACGGTTACGGCCAACGGATACGGCAAACGCACCCCGGTTGAGGAGTATCGGCTACAGCTTCGCGGTGGCGGAGGGATGCGCGCCCACCACGTAAACGAGAAGACCGGTTTAGTAGTGGATGCCGCCATTGTTGATCTCTCTCACCAATTGATGGTAACCACCAAAAATGGAACCATCATCAGGATGCCGCTGAAGGGTATATCGCGATTGGGGCGGGACACTCAGGGGGTGAAGACCATCAGACTCACCCATGGTGATGCTGTAGCTTCGATTGCCGTGATCAGTGAACCGACAATTGACCCCACTCCCCCTGTCCTAACGAACGGTGATTCGCCGGAAATAACTGCTGGCTAAGATTCAGAGACGGATTTCATCTCACTCCGGCATTCGTGGAGGAGAAGATTGAATAAGAAGCCAAGTGTTCTCATCAGTAGAGAGCAGTTAACCCAGCGAGTCTCAGAGTTGGCTGCTCAGATCCAGCAGGACTATCGCCACAAGAATCCGCTGCTGGTTTGCGTCCTCAAAGGCGGGTTCATTTTCATGGCGGACCTGGTGAGATCTCTGGACATGCCGGTTGAAATTGAGTTTCTCCGGATCTTCAGCTATGGGTCAGGAACAGAAAGCTCCGGCAAAGTCGAGGTTGTTCAAGGGCTAAAGGCCAATATTGAAGGCCGGGACATCCTGGTGGTTGAAGACATTGTCGATACCGGCCTCAGCATGTGTTTTGTCCTCGATTTCCTGAAGCAAAGGAGCCCTGCCTCTGTGAAGATCTGCGCCTTACTGGATAAGCCATCAAAAAGGAGGTCCGAGGTTTGCATCGATTACCTGGGATTCACCGTCCCCGATAAGTTTGTTGTGGGTTATGGCCTCGACATCGATGAACAGTACCGCTATCTGCCCGAAGTCTGCTGCATCGAGGAGGACTAAAATGGATATCCAGGGCTTACTGGCGGTAGCTCGAGGCGATGCTCCTGCCGATATCCTGTTGGCCAATGCCCGGATGGTGAACACGTTCACCGCCACGATCGAGTCAGCCAATGTGGCGATTTACCGGAATCGAATCGCAGGGGTTGGCGATTACCAAAAAGGCAAGGAAACCATCGATCTCAAGGGGAAATACCTCATCCCCGGCCTGATTGACGGCCATATTCATCTGGAGAGTTCCCATCTGAGTCCCGCCGAATATGCTAAGGCCGTCGTTCCCAGAGGCGTCCTGGCCGTTGTCACCGATTTCCATGAGATCGCCAACGTCTGCGGTGCGGCGGGCATCAGATATATGTTGAAATCCGCCCGGGGCTTGCCGATGGACATCTTCGGGATGGCCCCTTCCTGTGTTCCGGCCACCCATCTGGAGACCGCCGGAGCCCATCTGGACGCCGCAGAACTGAAGGGCCTCCTCAGATTCAAGAACGTCTTGGGGCTGGGCGAGATGATGAACTTCCCCGGCGTGATGTTCGGCGACCCCGGAGTCTGGGCCAAGATCGAAGCCTTCCGGGACAAAGTGATCGATGGCCACTCCCCCGGACTGAGAGGGAACAGCCTGAATGCGTATCTGGCTGCCGGGATATCCTCCGACCATGAGTGCACCACACTTGAAGAGGCTCGGGAGAAATTGAGCCGGGGCATGCACATCATGATCCGCGAGGGCTCAGCAGAGAAGAATCTGGATGCCCTCCTTCCCCTGGTGACCGACCAGACCTTCAAACGATGTTTCTTTGTGGTAGATGACCGCGACTGCGCCGATCTCCTGCGCGATGGCGATATCGATGCCGTGGTGAGGAAAGCTATTCGAAAGGGACTTAATCCCATCAGGGCAATCCAGATGGCCACGATCAATACGGCCGAATACTTCCGCCTGGCCGGGCTGGGAGCCATTGCGCCGGGCTACCGGGCCAATTTAGCAGCAATCGATGACCTGAGGGATCTCGCAGCAGACCGGGTTTTTTATAATGGTAAACTCGTGGCTGAAGGCGGGCATCTCAGCACATCGATTTCCCCTTTCACTGATTCCGCTCTTACCCGCACCGTCAATATCAAGCCGTTCGATATCGGGAAACTGGCTGTGCCCGCCAGAAAACAGGCAGTACCGGTGATTGAAGTCGTCCCGGATCAGATCGTCACCCGGAAGAGAGCGGAAAAGGGCAAGATCGAAAACGGTTTCATCCAGCCGGATATAGAAAGGGACATCCTCAAGCTGGTAGTAGTGGAAAGACATAAGGCCACAGGGAATATCGGCTTGGGATGGGTCAAGGGATTCGGGCTCAAAAGGGGCGCGTTGGCCTCTTCTATTGCCCATGATTCCCACAATATTGTGGCCGTCGGGACCAGCGATGAGGAAATATTCACCGCAATCAAGGAACTGGAGCGAACTCAGGGCGGCATTGCTATTGCTGCCGGAGGGCAGATTCTTGGCTCACTGGCCCTGCCTATCGCCGGTCTCCTTTCTCAGGAGCCGCTGGATACGGTGGTTCAGAAACTGGAGCGCCTCAAGTATATCGCCGGCATCCTGGGTTGCACGCTGGCGTCTCCTTTCGCGACACTATCGTTTCTCGCTTTGCCCGTGATCCCTGAATTGAGATTGACCGATCTGGGATTGGTGGATGTACTGTCCTTTAAGCTGTTGTAGGAGGTTGAGAGATGTACGAGAGAATACTGGTCCCCCTGGACGGTTCGGAACTGGCGGAAGTGGCGCTGCCCTATGCCGAGGAGGCCGCCGGTAGACTCGGTTCTGAGATAAAACTCCTCAATGTCAGCGAACTATCCGAGGACCCTTATGTCAACATGCGCCGGGCTTATCTCCAGAAGATAGTCGAGTCAACACGCCGAGGAATTAAAAAACATCGCGGGAAAGTGGAGGCAAAAGAAGTCAAGGTAGGCTCAGCGCTGGTGACGGGCGACCCCGCCTGGGAGATCGCGGAATACGCCAACAGGGAAGATATCGACCTCATCGTCATGGCAACTCGTGGGCTCTCCGGATTCAAAAGATGGGCGCTTGGCAGCGTGGCCGACCGCGTGGTCCGGACCACGGACCGGCCGGTGGCGCTCATCAGGGCCAAGGGTGCTCAAGCTGATGTGCGCGAGACGAGCATCCATGGCGAGATGATCGTCTGCCTGGACGGATCGAAGGGAAGCGAGGCTATCATCCCCTACGTCGAGGAGATGGCTTCAAAAGTCGGCAATCACGTTACTCTGCTTGAGGTTCTGGAAATCGGGTATAACGTGCTTCTGGCGGATGGCGGATTTGCGTATATTCCTTACCCACAAGAACAAATGCAATCGCAAAAGGCTTCCGCTGAGGATTACCTTGGCAAGATAGGGGACGGCTTGAAGAAAAAAGGCATCTCCGTAGCCTGGGAACTGCGGAGTGGAGATGCAGCCATGGAAATCCTTAAACTGGCTGAAGAGATCCCTGCCGATATGGTGGCAATGTCAACCCGCGGGCGATCCGGCATCTCACGCTGGGCGATAGGGAGCGTCGCAGACAAGGTCTTGCATGATGGAAACACCCCCCTCTTACTGGTGAGGCCGCCGAAGCCTCGTTGATACCCAGTAAGGAGCTGAACTGGGTGCTAAAAAAGTCTGACTCACCCCTCTTACCCCCACTCGTTGGGGGAACTTTTGAATCTGGGGGACATGCGTGAGCCAGCGATTAGACCAAATACCGAACCCGCTCCTTCTTGAATTCCCGCACCGTCGAAAGCACCTCATATTCCTCGATGCCGGTTTCATCCGATATCGACGCCAAGGTCTTTCGGTTCTCCGCGACGGTCTTGGCGTGAATCATGGTGAAGATGTTGAACCGGGGCCAACGGGCGCTCGTCTGGCGCTCGTAACAGTGGGTAACCTGGGGGAAAGCGGCCATCTGCTGTCCCACTTCGTCAACGCGAT